>JBCCFU010000009.1:0-16402 GCA_039029575.1 Bacteroidota bacterium
ATTTTTAACAGTTAAAATAGAATCTTTTTAATTATATTTGATATCTATAAGATTTTGATTGCTTAACTAGTAAAGACATGCTTGGATCAAAGGGTTTTTCTTCTTTATACAATGGATAGAGGAGGGTGAAGATTCCTTGGATGGCAAGAGGTCTCTATCAAAATCGAGCTTTTAACCATAAAGATCATGAAAAAAACAAAATCGGTTTACTTCAAACTTTTACTTTCTCTAGCACTTATCTTCCCATCTATTTCCATAGAAGCGGGTATTTTGAGAAGTTGTTCGAAGGTACTATTCAGTTGGCTTTTATTGACAGGTCATACAGAAACAAACGCTCGGGTTACAATAAGTGAAGGAACATTTCTCAATCCTATCATGAGGTTCGATAACCAAGATATTCTTGGGGCCGTGGCCTATCGAGAGGATACGGAAAGTTTAGTCTATATTCGGTGTACGGATAAAAGCTGTACAGAAAACATCATCTTCAAAAACATAACTTCAGGGACAGGGATGGGGAGAAGATCAGACTTTGTCTATGATGCAAATAACCTTCCATATATCGTATACGAAGACACAAGCAACAGCGATATATATCTTGTGACGTGTAGTGATACATTTTGTAATACGATGGCATCTCCTATAAAGTTAGCCGAAACATATCAAGCACAATACCCATGTATCCAGCTGTCTCCTAGCGATGGTTACCCCAGTATCTCTTTTTATAATTCGACATATTTTATGTTGCTCAAATGTAATAGTAACCCTTGTATAGGAGCTGGTGCGCAAGAGGTGAACATCGTCGATAAAGATGGCAACAGTGGAAAAAAGTCTTCACAGGTAATTGACAAGAATGGCAATCCATTGATGGTGTATTACAGTATTGCAGGGAAAGCGTTAAAGCTAGCTCACTGTTTTTCCGCTATATGCAATAATCCTACTACACGCTATTTTCAGACTTTAGGAGATGTAGTGCCTGGATCAGAGATAAGGCTTCGTACCAACAAGAAGCCAACAATTCTTTATACGGATGAGGCGACTAAGCTTAAGCTGATTTATGGGGCCAATGAAATTTTTACGATAAGTAATACAACGGTTATTGATACCTCTGTTGTTTCTGGGACAATCGTTCACTATAATATGCAGCTACACAACGACTTGCCTTTCATCCTCTATATCGATCCAAGTAGCGCAGCACAAGCGCTTAAGTTAATATGTTGCAGCAACCCCGATTGTCGTCGCAACAACAGTGAAGTGGTGATAGATACCATAGGAATGATCAGTGAAGAGCGCACGTTTTATCTACAGGTAGATTTCTTTGGGAATCCTTTTGTGATGCACTATAACGACAACGATAAGGCACTGTATTTATCCAAGGTCGTGCTCTATACTACTTTGTCACCTACAGGTGTACCTACGCTAAGGCCTTCATTGGCTCCTTCCAACAATCCGAGTATCTCTCCTAGTAGCGTTCCTTCTTCTACACCTTCTTTGAGCCCTTCCGACAATCCGAGTATCTCTCCTAGTAGCGTTCCTTCTTCTACACCTTCTTTGGGCCCTTCCATTAGTCCGAGTATCTCTCCTAGTGGTGTGCCTTCTTTGAGTCCTTCAGTCAATCCGAGTATTTCTCCTAGTGGTGTGCCTTCTTTGGGGCCTTCAATCAATCCGAGTATCTCTCCTAGCGGTGTGCCTTCTTTGAGTCCTTCAGTCAATCCGAGTATCTCTCCTAGTGGTGTGCCTTCTCTGAGTCCTTCGATCAATCCGAGTATTTCTCCTAGTAGTGTGCCTTCTTTGAGTCCTTCGATCAATCCGAGTGTTCCTCCTAGTAGTGTGCCTTCTTTGAGTCCTTCGATCAATCCAAGCATCTCTCCTAGTATCGTTCCTTCTCATAGCCCCTCTTTCGGTCCTTCCGGCACACCCAGCACTTTTCCTACGAAAGTCCCTACAAAGTTAAAAACCAACGACATCCCTGAAAAGATGGAACAGAAGTTAGCACAAGATAACAGTTCTGATATCATAATCCCCATAATAGTCTCCGTAGGTGTCACTGTTATCGTCATGATAGCGGGCTTTCATATCTATATTAAGTATCATAAAAAGAAAAATTCGGACGATCACCTACCCAAAGGGAACAACACTCCTTCATCAAATAAGGGTGAGTACCGAGACCACGCTATAAATTATGAAGGCGATACCCCTTCTTCTGATAAAGTAGAACCTGGAGGTCAACGAAAAAGCAATGAAGGTGTCCAGCTGCAAGAATTGAAACATAAAAAAAGTCAACAAAATTACCTTAACACTTTCCAAGAAAATAATATACAGCCTAACCTAAGTCTTAGTTTTCAGAAATTAAACAGTATCTCCACCGATTCAGGCCAATACCAGGAAGATATCCCTCCGGGGAGCCCTATCCAAAAGTTCAATATTCAAAAGCCAGAAAAGCCAGCGCTTCAAGTAAAAAAAGAAGAAGATAGCGGTTTCCCAAAGCTACACGGTGTATCTGCCGATTCAAAAGCAGATGAAAGAGCGTTTTCCCCTAATTATGCTTTCCAAGTGAAAGACAAAGCGTGTCCTCCGATCAAGCCATCCAAAGATTTTGATGACGAACATGTCCTTCCAGAAGGAGTACCAGCCTTGCCCGAAAACGGACCAAATTCTAACTCTTCCCACTATATATCTAGTCCTAATGCGCAAGCAGTTAAAAAACATACGAATCAGGTCAATCTATTTTTGAATGAAATGAAAGCTCAGATGCTTATTGTTGATGACTTATTAGATGACGAAAATGATGACGACATCCTCGAAGAAGTTAACAGGTGTCATGTAACCCGCAAAGGAGATGAGCAAGAAAGCAATGATAATGACTCTAAAGACGAATTTGAGGATTTGTCAATAGATGATGTCATTGAAAACTTTGAAATCTAATTAGGCCCTCCCTTTAGCATAAAAGACAAAAAGTTCGTATTATTGCCTTCGCTTAGATCCCAAGGCCACCTTGGCCAGCTAAGCATCTAGTAAAAAATCCATATCATGATCACAAAAAATGTTATAGAAGAGCTTAAAGGTAAAGTGGGAGTTATAGGGAGGTATCTTTGACTACGAAGAACGCAGCAAAAAATTAGCCGAAGCCCAAGCCTATACCTTACAAGATAACTTTTGGGACGACTCAGCAGAGGCCGAACGTTTTTTTAAAAAAATCAAAAAAGAGAAAAAAATACTTTCAGATTTCGAGCAAGTCAGGGACATGTTCGAAGAACTTGCACTCTTATACGCACTACACCAAGAAGGCGAAAGCTCTATAGAGGACATCACTTCCTACTATCAAGAGGTGCAAAAAGCAGTGCATACCTTGGAGATAAAGCGTCTGTTACGCAACAAAGACGACATCAGAGATGCCATACTAGAAATACACCCCGGCGCAGGCGGTACGGAAAGTCAAGACTGGGCAACCATGCTTCTGCGCATGTACACCCAATGGGCACAAAAAAGAGGATACGCCCTCCAGCAGATCAACTACCAAGAAGGCGAGATCACAGGCATCAAGTCAGCCACCATCGAAATATCAGGCGCTTATGCCTATGGTTACCTACAAACAGAAGCAGGTGTACATCGACTGGTGCGCCTTTCCCCTTTTGATTCAAGCAATCGCCGACATACCTCTTTTGCCTCCGTCTATGTCTATCCTGTCGTAGACGAAGAGATACATATCGAAATAGCCCCCGCCGACATTGTGTGGCAGACGACCCGAGCCGGCGGAGCTGGTGGGCAAAACGTCAACAAAGTAGAAACCGCTGTCATCCTACGACACCTTCCCTCCGGCATCGTCATCCGCTGCGAACAAGAACGCTCTCAAAATCAAAACAAACAAAAGGCCCTTAAAATGCTCAAATATCGCCTCTACCAACAAGCAGAAGCCGAGAAACAAGCCGAGAAAGCCGCCCTCGCAAGCAGTCAGAAAAGCATAGACTTCGGCTCACAGTGCCGCAGCTATGTCATGCATCCCTATAAACTCGTGCGCGATGAGCGTACAGGACATAAAACCAACAACGTACAAGGTGTCCTTAACGGCCAAATCGATAGTTTTATAGAAGCCTCCCTTTTAGGTCAATAGATTTGTGGTACTGTCAAATTTTTTGTATCTCTTTTTAACTAGCAACTTTTTACAGACATACATTCTTCCCTTTTGGAATAAGGGTCTGCAGACGCGCCTCATCAAGTATCAGAAAAACTTGCTTTACCCCCTCAAAAGTCGCATAATTAAGCGTAAATCGACCCTCCTTTAGGCCTCCTTTTTCAAAGTATAGCGTTCTTGCACTTTCAGGAAAACATACCTTCTTAGACAAATATTTCCTTAGGTTGTAAACTTTTTTTTCATCCGGCGCATACTGTAATACAGTCGTCATATAGTGAAATTTATCATGCGTATATGTACAAGCAAAAAGATACGCATCGTCGGCAGCAATGATCTTTTCAATAGATCCTCCATCGAATATATTCGCGACCACTAGCTTGTTAGCCCATTGCTGGACAGGCTGTGGATAGTTAGATGCCCCCGAGCTTGGCTGTGCCTCTTGGGCATGAGGCGAACTCTCTTCTATAAAGTCTTTTCGTTCAACGATATACAACAACCCTTCACTGACTGCTAACACAAAGCGATCATCAAATGACCATGCCACACTTTGTATATTCTTTTGAGGTATGTAAAATTGGGTGATAAAAAAATCATCTTGGAAAAATAGTCTAGATATATCTCTGCCTGAAGTCACTTCTGAGTATGATTTGTCTGTTGGGACAGACTTGAACTTATCTTTTTCTTTTGAGAGAATAAAAAGTTCTGCACGACAAGAGGCCATGTTCAATCCCCCCATCGCTAACCAACTCCCATTGTGCGAAATGCTACCACTTACCAACTGCATATCATTAAAGTCTGTTTCTTCAACCTCCGTCACCGCATGCTTATTATCATAAAACTTGTGTATCAAGCCGATCAGATCACTAGGGAAATCACTTGACCGATATTGTTTCTTTATCCAATAGGAGAAATACTTATAAGAAAAGTGGACTGTGTCAAACTTATACACATCCATACGATGACACCAGTTTACACACCTATTCGCCATGAAGATACATCCATCTTTAAGCGTTAAAAACGAGGTGCGCCCGATATACGGCGATATAGGCATCTTCCAAACGATCTCCTCTCTCTTAAGACTATATAAAAGCAACTCTAAGTCATGTATAAAAGCTAAAAAACTCTCTGAGAGAGCGAAAATAGGGGCACGTTTTTCAGAAAGCTGCCAACGCTTCTTTTCCTTGACTCTCTTGATGTCGTACAACGCTAAGTACTTTTTTGCCTTATGCAACGAGAGACCTTCTTCTTCGGTCTTATCATACGTGATGATCGCCATCCACTTCCCTAAAATCTCAGCACTGGTAGGTCGAAAGTATATCTTTTTCAAGCAAGGTTCCCAATTAGAAATCGGAGTCACAGATGAGGATGCCACGTCTAATGCAGGCGAAAGAGGATTATTCTCTATCATCCCGCATACCACCGTAGGCCACAGAAAATAGAAAAAAACGATATATTTTTTACTAGGTGAAAAAAAGCTGTTCATGCGCCAAAGGTATAACTTTTTTTGTGGAAATAACAAACTTATGAAAATGGATTAAGAGGTAAGGGCTGCTTCACATCTGACCGCTGAACTTAAACCCCTTTTCAACTACAACAGAAAAAGTAGTTCCCGAAGTAGCCTGGGTACAAATTCTGTATACGCGAAGAGTCGACAATGAGCCTTATCTTTTTAGGAACTTGGAATTAGTGAAGGAGCCCCTAGCATCACATCACGGGCAGCATTGTTTTTTGGGAAGGGGATATAGTCGCGTATAGAGCGACCTCCTTGCATCACCAAGCAGAGTCTGTCCCATCCAAGGGCTATGCCTCCGTGGGGTGGAGTGCCATATTGCAGAGCAGAGAGTAGTGGACCAAACTGTTGCCAAGCCTTTTCGTGGTCGATACCAATGGCAGCAAAAACCCTCTCTTGTACGTGAGGGTCATGAATACGGAGGGAACCTCCACCTATTTCAGCTCCATTGATCACAAGGTCGTAGGCGTGGGAATGTACTTTAGAGGGATCTGTTTCAAGGAGAGGGAGATCTTCTCTTTTGGGAGCCGTAAAAGGGTGGTGCATCGCATGGTAGCGTTGGGTCTGGTCGTCCCATGTAAGCAATGGAAAATCGACGACCCACAGAGGTGCAAAGTCTATAGATGGTTTTATCTCCATGGTTTTGATCACCGCTAGCCGCAGAGCACCAAGTGCCTCTTGGGTAGCGTGCTTGTCGCCACCGATGAGTAATAGCGCATCGTGGGTTTCTGCACCCGCTGTTGTTCCCCATCCTTTCAATATGTCTTCTGTATACCACTTGCTCAAGGGAGAGCGTATTCCCTCCTCACCGTACTTTATATAGGTCATCTTATCGACGGCCCATGTACCTTCTTGTACCAAGGCTTGCATTTTATCCAACATCTTGCGACTCAAGCGACTTCCTCCTTTTACCACGAAGCCACCCACACGCTCAGGGGAAGGCCAGAGTGGACAAGCAACCATGGATGCCTCTTCGGTGAAGTCTAAGAACGTCATCCCGAAACGAAGATCAGGCTTGTCAGATCCGTATAGACGCATCGCTTCTTCATAGGTCATCACTCGGAAGTCAGGCAGGTGAACTCCTTTCATCTCCACAAAAAGCGTCTTAACGAGCCCTTCAAAGATAGAGATCACTTCTTCTTGAGTCATGAAGGAGAGTTCACAGTCGAGCTGTGTAAACTCTGGTTGACGATCTGCACGTAGATCTTCATCGCGAAAGCAGCGCGCAAACTGAAAGTAGCGATCCATGCCTGCAACCATCAGAAGCTGTTTAAGGATTTGCGGAGATTGTGGCAAAGCGTAAAAGTGTCCTGACTCTTTGCGTGAGGGCACCACAAAGTCACGCGCCCCTTCAGGCGTTGAACGTATCAAAAGTGGAGTCTCTACCTCTAAAAAGTCATTCTTTGTGAGATAAGCACGCGTCTTTGCCATCAACTCCTGTCGGAAAAGCAAGTTTTTCTGCATACAAGGACGCCGAAGGTCAAGGTAACGATATTGCATACGCAACTCCTCTAACCCATCTGTCTCGTCTTCAATCAAAAAAGGCGGAGTCTTCGCTTTGTTAATGACTTCTAGCTCATCAAGGCGTACCTCTATCTCTCCTGTAGGCAGCTTGGGGTTGGGCATCCTACGTTTGACAACCTCTCCGTGTATGCGGATGACATATTCACGCCCTAATGTGCGAATTTGCTCAAATAGCTTAGGGGCCGTTTGTGACTCTTCAAGCAGCAGCTGGGTGATCCCATACCTATCACGCAGGTCGATCCAAGCGACTTTCCCTTTGTCACGAATGCGTTGCACCCATCCACAGAGGGTAACCTTTTTGGTAGTGTCTTCAAGCCTCAGGCTCCCGCAGTGGTGACTTCTCAGCATAGTATAAAGGGTATATAATTGAAAAATAAGCAAACAAAGATAGCGCTAAAAGTGGCAAATGACAAATGCCTATTTTGGGCGCTGTGGCAAATATCTGATCTTAGACGTTCAGCTTCAATTTTTGCTATTCTAAAGACCTCATCAGAAAAGCTTGTCGTATGCCAACATCATCTAATACTTTTATTGATCACCTAAATTTATTCCATGATTCAGTGGCTCCATTGTCATTAGCACTAACTGCAAAACCTAATTGTTCTGTATCATTTAAACGACCTGAACTGTAAAAAAAATCACTTCCGCCTCCATCAAAAGCAGCGAAAAGAGGAGCAACAGAGAGAAAAGAACATAGCGTAGCAACATAAAGTCTTCTTGTTTTCATGGCAAAGAGGGTTAAAAGATTTGTGTATTGTTAATATACGAATCTGGAGAATCTCGTGCAAGAAAAAATGCTCTAACTATCTTAAAACTCTTTTCATCAGTGATGGGGTACCTTAAACGATCTCCTGCCTCCTTTATCTTTGCTTGGGAAAAATTGTATTTTGCAAAATTCCTCTGACCAAAATGGATTAGTTGCGGAATACGCTCAATACCAATAACATCTCCCGAATCACCTACCAAATAGTCCATAAGTGCTGTAGTCCAACCTGGTCCTGATCCTATGTCGAGTACATGATGGCCTTTTTTTATATGCAGTAATCTTAGCATAAAGCGAACGGTATAGGGCTGTGATATGGTTTGACCGTATCCAATGGGCAAGGACCTATCTTCATAGGCAATCTCTCGGTGCTTAGGTCGCACAAAGTCTTTCCTATCAATAGCTTTAAATGCTACTTCTAGCTGACTTCCCATATTATTCAATAGTAACTTTTTTAGAAGATATGTTTTCACCCTTTTTTTTGGGTAAATAAATGTACAAAATGCCATCTTCATATTTCGCCGTTACAGAGGCTCCATTTACATTGGCAGGGAGAGGGAAGGATCGCATAAAAGAAGCATAACTAAACTCTTTCCTTGTATATTTTTTACCTTTCTCCTCTTTTTGATCCTCTTTCTTCGATGAGATAGAGATAGTTTTGTGACTTACTTCTATGCTAATATCCTCTTTTTTCATCCCAGGAGCAGCTAAGGATAGCACATAGCTGTCTTCTTCCTCTGCTATGTTTACTGCAGGAATGGTAAGACCTACTCTTGAGTTGTCAATTTTAATCCATCCCTTATCAAATAGAGGATTCCAAATTTTATCACTTTTTGAGAAAAAGTCTTTCATCGTAGGTAAATCATTAAAGGGGAATTCTTCGAATTTGTCCAAATTTTTATTGTTTTCTATGATCATAATAAAAAGGGTTTAAAAAGTTACTCACGATCATTAATTAATATAAAAGAATATGAAAAATAAAGCAAGAAATATTGTGCTGTCCCAACTCCCTTAAACGTACCTCTCTTAAACATGCGCGTCAGCTAAAATCCTGGTATGGTAACACGCCTTGTTTAAACGGTACCTTTCTTTTCCTTTAATTCTTCTTTCATCACTCTGTGTAAGAGAGAGGTTCTCACACCTTTACTTTTCTTCTGAGGAGTGTTCTTCCTCGAACTTATTGAGCAATTTCTTTATTAGTTGCTCGACTGTTTTTTGAGGGACTCTTTGCTCTTCCAGCGCTTTTGCCAATACCTGAAGGACTTCGTTGACTTTTTGATAACTATCTAGCTTGCTTAAACCTTTGTTACCTAGCTTCATCTTTATTTGGTCATATATGGCGTTAACAACTTCATCATCTATATTTTTGATATCCTGGAGACGAGCAGCAAGCTCTTTGCCTATCTCTTCTACGTGTTGAAGGTACAGTGATTCCTTTATGTATTTTTCCTCTGCCTTGTTGGCAACGGTAGCTTCCTCTTCGTTTGTTTGGTTGAAACTTAGAGTTTGATCTTCGTTGTTTGGAGACATCTTAGGCTCTGTGGTAATCGGACTTTCTGAAGCGTCATTTGTGACTGCCCTTTCTGCCCTTTCAGTGGACACTATATTTTTTTCATTTTTAAGTATTTTGGAGAGCTTTTTTGTCCTTTGGTGCAGCTCCTCATAATCCTGGATAAGGTTTTTGATCTCTTGCTTCCAAGCATCCCTTTCTTCTTTTATTTTTCTCATCTCTTCTGTGAGTGCTTCGCTCCTTGCTTTGAGTCTTTTCTCCTTGTCGTCTAAGGTTTTTTCTTTGTGATATAGGAAGGGTTCTTCTTTTTTGACCTGATTGTACCTAGTGTCGAGCCTTGCTTGTTGGCGTTTATAATAGTTTGTTTTACTGATAAGCTTTTCTTTTTGTTTATGGAGTTGATGATTTTTATCTTTTAGCCTGCTTATAAGTTCATTTTTTTGTTCCATTTTTTTTTGTAAGCTTTTTTGAAGATACCTTTGGGTCGCGTTATTTTTTTGTAGTTGTTCGTTTTTCGTTATAAGGTTACTGATTTGTCCTTTTTGATGATGGTTGGCTTTTTGTAGTGTTTCTAATTTCGTTTTAAGTTTTTTTACTCGAACGTTTTTTTCTTCTCGTTTGGTTTTTTTAGCGATGGCTGCTGATGTTTGTGTAGCTTGGGCCCAAAGGAGAAAAAGAAGATTTAAACTTTTGACTGCTGGATAGGATCTTTTCATTTTCTAAGTTTCTGTCATGTATCTTGAAACCATTATTA
Source organism: Bacteroidota bacterium (assembly GCA_039029575.1). Classification (GTDB taxonomy): domain Bacteria; phylum Bacteroidota; class Bacteroidia; order Cytophagales; family Amoebophilaceae; genus JBCCFU01. The sequence goes on from JBCCFU010000009.1 coordinate 10,191, forward strand.
AATGGAGATATCAAAATTTGGGGTCTTACGTAGATTAGTATGTTAAAGTAGCTTCCTCATAAACAAGCGTAACATTTCTTGTAAAAATTTTTGTTCTTGTTACTTTACCTAGCTTCCCTTTCTTTAGTAAAAAGATTTGTCCTCTTTTGTGTGCGCATGTTTTATGTACTCGTTTTTCGCTAACTTAAAAACCTAATCTTGTCAAGAGTTCCAAGTTCATTAAAGATATAAAAAAATTAAATTTTTTTTTAACACTAAAATTATGTGTACTTATTGTTTTTTTGATTTAAACGGCACTTTCTATTTGTGCGACATATCCGTTTTAGATGGTATAACGGGTATAAGTTTTTTTCTGTGGAGGTAAAGGAGGTAACCTTGCACACTTTCGTATCCGAGCTGGGTCATCATGTTGAGGTAGATTCTGACTTGTTCGTGATGTTCAGGTAGATGCTTCGCCATTTTATAGTCGAGGACGATAGCTTTTTTCTTCTGTATCATGATGCGATCTGGGCGCCATAGTTCACCTGAGGGAAGCATGACAGTACGTTCTGTATGAACTTCCCAGTCAGAGCTAAACCAGTAGCGGAGTTGTTCGTTTTGAAAGAGTTCTTTGAAGTAGGTCTGTAGGTATTTTGCTTGTCTTTGGTTGATTCGTTGCTTCTTGACGTAGCGGTATAAGAGAGGTACTACGTCGTCGAGGGTAATGATTTGGCTTAAGAGTTCGTGCCACCAAATGCCTTTGTGATGGGGTTGTTGTACGTGTCGCAATATTTTTTTGAATAAAGTGGGTTCAGTAGGTACGGGGTCTCTTTTTGGATGAAGGGGCTGTGTGGATTGAGTTCTTGCTTGTACTGGAGAAGTCAAGACACCTGCTTCCCATGTCAAGGTAGTTGAGTCCCATTTTCCTTCTTGTTGAAGAGGGTTTTCAGGGTCTTGGGGCGTGATTAAAAGTTGGGTGAGTAGGTTGGACGTGGTCGTAAGCTTTTTGCTAGGTTTGTAAGGAGTAAAAACGTAAAAAAGGTTGCTTGCGCGTGTAAAGGCGACATATAGTAGGTTGAGTTGTTCTAGATATTGCTGCCATTTTTCCTGGAAATAGCTCGTTGCATAGTAAGTATCTTGGAGTTGAGAAGTGTAAGTCAAAGGTACCTTACCAAGTTCATGAAAAGGTTCTTCTTCACTATCTCCCCAGATCATGGGGGGATGGGATGGGATATGGTCTAGGTGCCAATGGCAGAAAGGTAGAATGACTGCCTTGAAGGTGAGTCCTTTCGATTGATGGATAGTCATGATCTTAAGGGCTTCTTTGTTGGAAGGGATGGGCGCTGATTGTTGGCAGCCATATTCGTCCCACCACCTGAGGAAGTCGGAGAGGCTGTTTTCTCTTTGTAAAGAAAAGGTATATACGATCTCTTTAAAGGCGTTTAAGTGAGCTTCTGAGGCTCTTTCTTGAAGACCGAGTCGTTGGATCAGTTCGTATACTTGCGTCGTTAAACAAGGGTAAGAGCGTACTGTCTGCAAAGTTTCGCTAGGTAGTTTGAAGGTAGGGGCATAGTGTTTTAACCCGTGTTGGAGTGCGGCGTATATCACGGGGTCATTAGGGTGTTGTAGGGAGCGAAGGACTGTGAGGAGAAGAGAGATATGGAGATCTTCTGAAAGAGAGAGGGCGCTGTTTGCGATAGCATCATAGCGAAGGTGTTGTTTGGCTTGGTTACTTTTTGCATGTTTTAGCAACGCTTCCAGGAGGATGCGTACTTCTGTGTGGTTGCGAACGAGTAGGGTGATATCGTTGAGTGAGTAGCCCGTTTCTTGAAGGGTTTCTATGGTTTGAATAGTGCGCTGGATAGCGATGTCTTTCCACTGGTTGCTTCCGGTGTTGGATGAGATAAAGGAGACGTGGACATATCCTTGTACACTACCGTTGTGAATGCTAGCCACCTTTTGCTTTGTGTGGGCATAGACTTGTTGGATTTGGGCTATTTCTTTCTTTAGAGCAGGCAGGTTCACGTTGTTGTCAGGGAATATTTGCTCTTGAAGGTAGGTAGTCATTAGTTGGGCAGCTTTATAGAAAAAAGCATTATTGAAGTGGACGATGGCAGGTCTACTTCGCCAGTTGTAAGGGAGGTTCGTTTTTTCTACATTTTGAGAATCTATCTCTTCTTCTATTTGCTGTAACAGAAGCTGAGGGTTGCCTCCTCTCCATCGATAGATAGCCTGTTTGGCATCTCCTACTAGATAATTCTTTTTCTGTTGGCTGACGAGCTCTCGGATAAAGGGGGCGAGGCCATACCATTGGGCGGTGGAGAGGTCTTGGCTCTCATCAATAAGGAAGTGTTGTGGTTTTCTGCCTGTTTTTGCATAGAGGAAAGGGGCGTGGTCCTCTGCTACTATCTTTCTGATGTATTGCGGTAGGTTATGAATGAGGACGGTTTCATGGGTATGTGCGTATTGCTGGATCAGCTTGGCCATCTTTTGGGTTGTCAGAAGTCGATGACGAAGGGAGAGGAGGGTTTGGCTGGTAGTATAGTGTGCATATTCATCTGTATACAGGGCAAGAAGTGTAGTAAGCAGAGGTTGTAGGGTCTCTTCAACGAGTGCTAAGATTTCGTCACGACGAGGCGACTTTTTGCTGACCCAGACACTAGAGTCGAGACTTGCTTGTAAGGTACGGGTTGAGGGGGGGGAGATCTTTTTTTTATTGGCGACCTTTTCTAAGAAGCCGATGATTCCTTTTTCTCCCCATGCAAAGTCTTTGGCTTCTAGTTGCTCTTTTTTGATGTGATATAAGATGTTTTTGGCTTTGAGCCTCATGTTGTCTCGGAAGATGCTACTTCGTTGGTAGAGCTTAGGAAGGACGGACAAGGCTTTGGGAGAGGTGTCTTGTTCTACTAGGTCGTTGGGAGAAGAGGGGTCTTGCCAGGTGGCGAGAAGGTCGTACCCCCATTTTTTGATTTCTTCGTTGAAGTGCCATGTTTTGCCTTGTTCTATTTTTTGTAGGGCGAGTTCGGTGAGGGTCTTTTGTAACCCTGGGTTTTGAGGTAGCTGTTGGAGGAGCTCAGTGAGGCAATGACTTAGGAGTTGATCTTGTTCTAATAGTAGCTGGTAGTTAGAAGGGATGTTTAGCTCGTAGGTGAAAGTGCGTAAGAGGTCTTGGAAAAAGGCATCAATGGTATGGACAGCAAGGTGGTCGTAACGTTTGAGGAGGTAGTCGAGGGCTTGTCTGGCTTGTTCTGTCAGCGTAGCTCTGTCACAGTCAAGGCTCTTTTGTAAGTCTATCGCCATGCTCGTCATCTTCTCAGCTGCTAAGTCATGCAGGTGGGTCAGGATACGTGCTTTGAGTTCTTGGGTAGCTTTGTTCGTGAAGCTTAGGACAATGATGTCGGGAATATGCGTAGGGGTTGCTAGGATGTGTTGTAAATAAATATATACGAGTCGATGAGTTTTGCCTGCGCCTGCGCTGGCTCTTATAAGGTGAAGCATGAGGCTAATTTAAACTATATCTTCTAAAATGAAACACTTTTATATTTTATATCAAAAAAAGAGTGTATCACGTTTAGCCAAGTAAACTTAGAAATTACTATATCTAGCCCTCGACTTGCCCTAATTTCATATGAAAACCCTGCCATCTCCCTCATCGTTATCTTCTTACCTATTTGGATCGCTCTTACGCCGTTAGGCGCTGCCTAACCTAAAAGTGAAGTTTTTGTCCTCTTCTCTAAAGAATTTTACAGATTGATCTCTTTGATCACAGCATGTGGGAGGGTTGCTATGGAAAAGTAAACAGCGCAGAAAGTGGTTAGTTTTTCGAAGTAAGCAAGAGAGGTCTTATTTGAATGAAACTTTTTATCTTGTTAGCCTTCATTCAATAGCAATAAACCTTTTCTCATCATGAACAAACATCTTACTAAGCTTCTTATCGCCTCTGGCTTCTCCTTGCTTCATACCACAGCGCTTTTAGCCGTAAGCTCTGGGTACCTATCCCAACTCCAAGAAGATCAAGTACTCAGAGAAGAGTTTAAAAAAGCTGATGAGTATTTCTACCTATATGCTTTGTATTACAAAGAGACAGACGAAACAGAAATACCTACCTTCAGCAATCGCAATAGTTACTTATATTTTTTATATCGGGGGATAGATGAAAAACATTTTCATAAAGAAGTGAAAGGTTTAAAAATCGATACGATAAACAATGTTTTATCGGATTTACCAAAGCACGAGATGCTACGAATGGATGAGTTTGATGTCCGCCTCAATATCAAAGCAAACAAGTATCACCCTTTGTTTTCACATGGCTATTGCCGTGCTATCTTTGATACAAAACAGGGGGTGAACCTAGTGGATGATAATATCATTGATTTGATTGTCTCTTTTTACACAAGCAGCCAAACGGTTGCCTTCTATACAACACACAAAAAAAGATACGATCACATCACAAAAGTGTTTAAAAAGGCTGTCTTGCTGTGGGCAATAGAAGATCGAAAAATAGATTTTATCAAACAGCGCCTACTTAAGGATGACAAAGGACTTTCAGCCTATTTTAAACGGTTAATAGAGATCCGTTACCCTGAACTGTTATCTATTATTTTAGCCAGCAACATTGCCGTATAGACCTAAAGGGCAATCTCTTCGGTAAGAACCTCCAGTCCCTCTTCCCTAAGAAGTATATCGTCCTCCAGTCGGATACCAAAGCCCTCTTCTGGAAGGTAGATACCAGGTTCTACGGTCAGCACCATGCCGGGGGCGAGAGGTGCTTTAGGGTCAGCTAGGTCGTGAGTATCAAGTCCAAGATGGTGCGAGATTCCATGCATGCAATACTTTTGGTAAGCTGGGCGTTGGGGGTCTTGCTTTTCGATCATAGCCTGGGTGAGCACACCCAGTTTCAGGAGTTCTTCTTGGATGATCTGGCCTACTTCTCGGTGATAAGCGCGTAGGGTACGGCCGATGACAAGGCATTTTTTGGCTTCTTCCATGATCCTGTGGACGGCTTGATAGACATCTTTTTGCCTTTCTGTAAAGGCTCCACCGATGGGTAGGACGCGGGTAACGTCGGACGCATAACGACTGTAACGTGCCCCTACGTCGAGCAAAAGAACGTCGCCTTGCTTGCCTATCTGGTTGTTGGCTGTGTAGTGGAGGGTACAGCTGTTTTTCCCAGAAGCGATGATGGGAGCATAGGCAAAACCGTCGCTACCTTGGCGCAAGATGCTTGCAGAAAAGAGGGCTTCAATTTCATATTCATACATATTAGGACGTACCTGAGGGGCTACTTCTTTGAATGCGTGGGCAGTAATCTGGCAAGCACGGCGGATCAGGTCGATTTCAAGGGGCGACTTGATCATCCGCAGGGAGGTCATCGCCTCCTTGAGGCTACGGGATGGCTTCTTCGGATAATGCGTTCGACACCATGCCATAAACCGACTGCCTCTGCCGATGACTTCAGCTTGTGCTTGAGGATATTCATTTGTGTTCACATAGACACCTTTTGCCCCTTCCATCAGCTCGCCAAAGAGTGCTTGAAAGTCGGACAAAGGGCGCACCTCGTCTATGCCTGAAGCTTCACGTGCCTCGTCATAGGTGTACTTTGGCCCTTCCCATACCGCCTTTTTAGGGGTTGTCTCTGTGATGAACAGGATCGGATGATAAGAACCTCCTTCGTAGTAGAGCAGCAACACTGTCTCTTCTTGGTCGATGCCAGTAAGGTAGAAAAAGTCACTGTTCTGATGAAAGGGCATCGTCCCATCTCCATTGGTTGGGAGGAGGTCGTTCGATTGTACGACGACGAGCCATCCTGCAGGCAGGTGCGACTCCAAGCGCGCACGGTTGCCTGTAAAGAGTGCCCGGTTGATGGCACCGTAACGCGTGTTCGGTCCGTGTTTTTTTTCGTTTAAGGAGATCTTTTTCATGGTTTACAGCGTATCAAAAGTACGAATTTTTATCTAGCATTAATTGTATTTTAATGCTGATATTACACAAAAGACGGTATCATTTAGTTTTGTGTGTCTCTTTTTAGTTACTAATTACGAGTTACGAATTTTTATATCTTATCTATTAATAGAGAAATTGAATTCTTTTTAAAGTAATAGTTAGTAATTATTAATTAGTAACTATTACTTTTTTAATGAGACACTTTCCTTAACTGTACCCATAAGAGTTTTCAAGTTACATGTTAACAGGTACTCAAACATTTTAATGTAAGTAGCATTGAAATGCACGAG
>JBCCFU010000010.1:0-15427 GCA_039029575.1 Bacteroidota bacterium
AAGACACTGAGGCAAGAGGTAGATCTCGTCACTAGATGTCTCTCGGTTTTCTAGGGGAGAGGTACGCCTAAAACTGAAGAGGAACGTCTACAGTGAAAATTTTACGACGCGTCCCTGTTTTGTATGTGAGTTTCTTTTTCTTCAAGAGGTAGGCATAGCCTGCGAATGCGGTGGAGGTAATGACAGCTGCAAAGGCCCAAATACCCCAATTAGAGCACTTTTGCTCATTTTTGACTTGTTTCCAGAAGATGGCTTCGGGAGTGCCTTCGGTAGCGTTGCTGAGTTTTTCCGTGACAAGGGAAGCAGGGACTTGGGCAAGGTCTTCTTTTGATATCAAACCTTTATCAATCAACCAGTTGGCGACTTTAAAGTGGGTAATTTCTCCCCAGGCTATGTTGCTTGTGTCTGTTGTCAGTGATATACCACCAGTCTCTTGTCTTCTTCTATTAAACTTCATGTTAGGGAAGACTTGCTTGGCGATGACTTGTTGGTCTTCGAAAGAGAAGTTGACGAGGTGAGATTTTCTAGCAAAGTCCGCAAGGGCATCCCACTTAACTTCATTCCACTTTACGCCTTCGAGGTGATTGTCGGATATAAAAGAACCGCTATCAAAAGTAAAGCCGGGGATGATGATGTTGATAAGTTCTTCTTTAGAGAAAAAAGTGTTAATATGATGGAGGTTCTCCCAGTGGACTTCGCTGAAGTCTACGTCTTGCCAGTTGATCTTCAGATGGTTGCTGGGTGGCACAGTGATAGTAGGAAAGACGGTGCGTAATGCTTCTTGGAAGTTGGTATGTGAGACACGGATAAGATCCTCGATGACTTTCTGCTCTGGGTAGTGCTCGTCAAGGTTTTTTATTTTTTCCAAGGTTTGGGTGACGGGGATACGCATGTATTGCTCATACTGATCAGAGATTTCAGGTAAAACCATGAAGGCAGGGATGTCTTGCCATCTAATTTTCTCCCAATCTAGTGACCCATCGTTTTGTTTCGGTAGGACGTAGTTTTGCAATGCTTCAAGTTGAGTGGGGTTTATAAGTATCTTTTCTCTAAGGAGTTTCACTATCTTATTGAGGTTATCTTCTACTTCTTTTTTTTGATCTTCATTTTCTTTTCTTGCTAATCTCTTTTTATTGTTATGCACCTCTTTTAGAAAGTTTATCATGTGCGCAGGTTCAAGGCTTGCTATTTCATCTTTCAGGGATAGCTGAGGGCCATTTTTATCTATGGTAAGGTAATATAAGGTAAAAAGATAAAATCCTTCGCTGAACAATGTTTTGAGGACACCTTCTCGAAGGTCAGGATCAGTTTCCAAGATGGCCATGAGCACCTTGATAATCTGAAAGTCTTCATAGGATTCTCGCAATTTTGCATGTTTAGACTTCATAGAATCATCATGAATATTTTTATGAAATGCCAAACTTGTATCTTCGGCTCCAAGTAAAATGTTGAAGGCTGTATTAACTTTGGTTGTTATTTTTTCAGGAGGGACAATAGATCTCTTTGTGTTACTTTTTGATCCAAGAACAAGCCAGTAAATTAGCTGCTCTTCATCTTCAAGCCAGAAGCCTACTGTCAAACTAGTTAAAAGTTTACTTTGAACCCAATTTTTAATTTCTTCAGGATGTGCCCTAAAGAGGTCCTCTATGACGGCTTCTTCGATGGGGTTTTTACGTGCGTCAAGGACTTTCTCACGGTTTAAATACTTATGTCGGAAGGCAATGTATTTTATAGGTAGCAATGGTTTGTTATTGTTATACTTGGCTGAGTCGGTATATAGCCACTTTAAGACCATAGCCCATTTTTCTATATATTTTGATTGGGAGTCCATGTAGCCGTTCTCTAGGAGATATGTAGCGATTTCATTGAGTTTTCTCCTATTTCTATTGCGAAACATCTGAGCGAACGCACGCATTATCTTTTCGTTTTTATGATATTCAGACACTATATCAATCAACTTTTTCTTGCATGAAGCAAGTAGTTCTTTCTGCTTTCCCAAAGATTGTATCAATTTAATGATTTTCTTCTCTTTTTTCTTTTGTGTGCTGTGCAAAGCCATTGGGAGTAGGAAAGCTATGACGATCAGAACGATGCGGTGGAGAAGGAGGTTTTTTTGTATAGTCATGCGTATGTATTTTTAGGAGGCAAAGTTACAAATTTTTTATACTTTTCCAATTTTTTTTTTATACAATAAGTGATTCTGCTTTCGATATACGTTGGTTAATGACGGTATTCTTTCTTTTATTTTGTAGGATGAGAGGAAAGGTTTTTTAGCTTCTCTGTTTTGTATGTAGGTTTTTTGTTTTTCACAAGCAGTAGAAATATCCATGCTACTGTCACCATGGTGATGGCAGTGGCCAAGGCCCAAGTGCCAAAATAAGTGCTGTATTTTGCACTTCTCACGTGTTTCCAGAAGATGACTTCTGGGGTGCCTTCGGTAGCGTTGCTAAGTTTTTCCGTGACAAGGGAGACAGGGACTTCGGAAAGGGCTTCTTTTTCGATGATACCTTCTTCTATGAGCCAGTTGGCGGCTTTAAAGTGGGTAATTTCTTTCCATGCTACATTCCTTGTGTCTGTTGTGTTGTTAAATCTTATGTGAGGGAAGACTTGCTTAGCAATGATTTCTTTATCTGCGCGACAGAATTTGAGATCTTTAGCAAGATCAGCAAGGGTATTCCATTTAACTTCATCCCACTTTACATCTTTAAATTCTTTGGAGTAATAGATATCATCGCCAAAGACTAAGTCGGGGAGGATGGCTTTCATGACTTCTTCGCGAGAGAGGAGAATGGCGTTTTTAATGAGTTGGCGGACATTCTCACAGTGGGTTTGGCTGAAGTCTTCGTCTTTCCAATCGATCTTTAACGACTTCTTGCTGCGGGTTACGGTGACTTGAGGAAAGGCGGTGCGCAATGCTTCTAGGAAGTTGGTTTTCGATGCTCTGATAAGTCTTCTGATTAATCGACGATGTCTTTTTTCGCAGTTGGGGTCTTTCATTTTGGCCAAAGCTTCGGTGATGGGTATGTGCATGTATTGGTCGTATCCATCGGATATCATAGGCAAAAGGGAGAAGTAGCGGATCTCTTCCCATTGTATTTGCTCCCAGTCTAATGAACCATCGTCTTTTTTAGGTAGGACGTAGTTTTTTAGTTCTGTAAGTTTCTGAGGGTCTACAAATATCTTTTCTTTAAGGAGTTTCTCCTTCTTCTTCAATTTATCTTCTTTTTGTCTGTTATAATCTGAATCGGCTTCTATTGCTAGCGTCTCTCTATCACTACGAAACACCCTGAGAAAGTCTATCATATCCCTAAGCTGAAGGTAGGTTATTTCACCTTTTAGGGATAGCTGAGGGCCATTTTTGTCTATGGTCAGGTAGTGTAAGATATTGATGCTACTGTTGGTAGAAGAATAGCTATATTCATTATGATGAAGCAATTTTTTGAGGGTGCTTTCTCGAAGTTTGGGATAAACTTCCCAGACGGCCATGAGTACCTTGACAGCATGAAAGTCCTGATACCCTTTACGTGCTTTGCTTTGTCGCTTATCACCTGTGATTTCGTCTAATATCGAACTTGCCATTTGGGCTGAATCTAATATTTTAGTGGATTGTTCTTCTGTGATTATTATTTTTTTAGCGGGGACAATGGCTTCTTTTGTCTCACTTTTTGATCCAAGAACAAGCCAATGAATGACCTCTTCTGTATCTTGAAGATATGAACTAAATGCTTTATATTTCAAAGTTGGTATTTTACTTTGAACCCAATTTTTGGTTTGTTCCGCGTAGGACCTCAAGGTGTGCGCTAACTTTTCTGCTTTGTTAGGATCTTTAAGCGTCATAGAGGTGACAGCTTGTATGATTTGAATGATCTGCTCTTGTGTGCTACCCTGCAAAGTGACTGGGAGTAGGAAGGCTGCAACAATCAAAAGGATGCGTTGGTGAAGGGGCTTTGTTTCTATAGTCATACGTATTTTTTTAGAAGGCAAAGTTAGAAATTTTTTACACTTTTCCAATTTTTTATATAGTAAATAATTTGGCTATATATATTGGCTGGGTTACAAGTTTTTTTATGAACATTTGATGACAGGAGGAAAAGCGTTGGAAGTTGCTTAATTTTATATTTAACTAGGTGTTATGCTATGGACAAATTCTTTGGTGTGTTCGTTTTGTTGAAACATATCACTTACCTTCTTCCATCATTATGTGAGAGAACAAGTTCTTATGTAGGTTTGAGTTGAGTTTTTTTTGGGATTATTTATAATTCTCTAATCCTCAGCCTCCTCTTAGGTGAGGCTTGAGGGCTAAGTAAAGTTTAGCCCCATAATCCAAAATTTCTTTTTGCTCTTTGGATTTTCCATAAATTTTTCCCAGAATGCATTATATTCTTTGGCTTTTTTCAGGTGCTCTGTTGTTTCCCACCAAGTTAAGTATTGTGGGTCATGAATGTTAATCCCTGCGTCAGAAATTTTTCTTAATATATCTTTTATTCAGTATGCTGTTCTCGTTCATATTTCTCCAGTTTTTGGATCCCTAAAGTCAGCACACTTTTTAGTTTGTCGGGACCGTAATATCGTGGAAGCTCCTTTCTCCACTCCTCATTTGGTACATAAAAGTCTAGATCATAGCTAATGCCTGTGAACTGCTAGCAAAAGGTTGTCGTTAGAAGACCGCCAAGATCGCTCCCATCACGGTGAGGATGACCACCTGATAACCTGCATCAATCGCCCACAAGGTCAAAAAAGCGGGTTTCCCAGAATAGACATAGACCGTTCCTAAGGAGGTAGCCACAAAAAGCACGGCTAGCTTTAGCCCGCAGTAAGCACCTGCTCCCAACGTGTTGACTACTTTGACGCGATATAGTAACAACCGCATACCGTAAGCCATGACGTTGAGCAACATGAAATGGATGATCATCGGTAGCAGCATACCCTCACTACTTGCCCCTTCTTTCCCTGCTCCTTTTTGCCACAGTTTCCCAAAAAGAAGAGGACTATACCAAAGCCAACCTATCAAAAAGGAGAGGACTGCCGTCCCTGCAGGTATAAATTTCCTGAGAGTGGTCGTGTTAAGCTCTGCTTTAATCTTCTTGTCTTTCATGGTCATAGGGGTTAAAAGTGAATGTGTATATGCCAAAGATATCAATTACGATCTTCTTTCTCCTATCAGAAAAATGTGTAATAAACAATTCAAAGGTTACTTACCTATCACCCCCTTTAATGTAAAAATAGTCGATTTGTGAAATTTTTGTTCCCATCATTCTTGCAGAACTGATAGGAAGTACCTAATTTTGACATTTGCAAATAAAGTTCTATATCAATGAAAGTACATATGCTCTTAAAATACAACACTTTATGCTTGCTCTTATGCACCTTGCAAGGAGTGAAGGCTACTGATAATACGCCAATAGATATAAGTAACGTTAGCAAACATAAAAGCGGATGGAATAAAGCCGTAGAAGAATTAAAAAATCGGTATCTCGGTAAGTATCTGAAACCTTTGGACAAACGAGCATCTAGCATGGTACTGAGAGACGTGTTCTACGATTTTAGAACGAACATGGATAATCAGTACCATGCCCACGAAGCTTTGAACGTTTTATATAGGTTAAGTTTCTTCGAAAATTCTGCACAATATGCAGATTGGATAAGTAAAAGTAAAGAGAAAACAATTGACAAGTTCATAAAACTTAGAATAAACCTTGAAACTATAAAAAAGGTTCTCTCCCTTTCCGTAAAAAAATTAAAGCCTGAAGGTTATCCTTTTATCATTTTAGGGAAAGATAAGTATTATTGTGCCTGGAATTTATCAAGCAGAATGCATAATTGGGTAAATAGTGCCTTTAGCAGACATACGGTAAATCTGCAGAAAGAAAACAAACAAAAAAAAGAAGAAAGGATTAGAAACATCTACTTCGGGCTTCTCTATGAATTCTATACCGTTTTTGAAGAGGGTAGGTTACAAGCAATATCTGAAAAAATGCGTAAGGATGTAACTTTAACCCAATGGCTTGATGGAATGGATACCATATATAAGAAGTACCCATCGGTAGAGAAAACCATGGCCAGCCTGTTGGATGACAAATATATTGACTATAAATCAGACAAAGATGTCAAAGAGTTGTTACAATGGATGAAAACAGCGGTAAAAGCAAATGTTGGCAAGGGTTTGTGCTTTAACCTTTTTGATCAACTACTTTCGAAAATAATTAAAAAGGGAATTTTAAAAGATAAGACTGATGACCTAATTGACAACGTTATCATGCCACTTAAAAACCGCATATATCATGAACTAACAACACATCCAGGGTCGCGTGAAATAAAAGATTATGGAGACAGAACACTTTCTAATATGCTTTTGTCAGTGGATAAAAAACGGAGGGACATCCTCTCTCTAGATAAAAACAATTTCGAATGTATCATTGAACAGATTTTATCAAACTTTGTTCTGCATAAAAAAAATACAGCCCTAATCAAGCCTCTGAAAAACGCAATAAATGACAAAGAGGACACGAAAAAAGCTATTTTGCAATTTCTTACTTATAGATTTACTAAGAATAATACCACCAATGCCAAAAAAGATCTAAACAATTTTCTAAATATGAGTATACTCGATCCGAAAGTCCCACTATGGCAATCTCTCTTTAGTAGTGACGATAAAAATCAGCTAGACCATCTAATAGAAAAAATAGCCTACAGTAGTACTAAATTCAGAGAAGAGTTTAAGCAATATAAAACACAACACGCCAAAACACAACCTCAAATAATACCTAAATCTAAAGTTGAAATACCTGAATTGCTTGAATTCATCCCTGAAATTGAAGTATCTAAACCTGACTTTCAAGTTCAAATACCGAACTTGCCTGAAGTTCAAGTAATTGAACCTAATGAAACACCTAAATCCGACTCTGAAAAATCTGAAACTTCTAACTCTGAAGAACCAGACAAGAAAAAAAAAGGAGACTCCAATACTTTTGTGTGGATATCCGTCTCTATCGCTGTTATACTAGTAATGGGACTAATTGTCTTGATCAAGAAAAGGGAGAAAAAGAACTTTTCTTCTGAAGAATAGAAGTAAATATCTTTGCCCTCTATAATAAAACCATACATTTGATCATTATGCCTTCCTTTCCTCGATATTACCTTCCCATCCTCTTCAGCCTGCTTGTTAGCTCTGTACAAGGTGCTGCACATTCTCCTTCCTCTCTCAGTCAAAAAATAGATGAAAGGATATGGACAATCCTCTCACAAGAAGGCCATAGCTTGGATAATTACTTTAACGACGACGGCCAAGGGAAATTTACCGCTTTTTGTGAAGAAAATGGCTTTGACGATGAGGCTATTAAGGATGAGATAGATGGTGAAGTGGCAGACTGTGCCTTTGGAGACTCAGACTTAGTGAATGAATTTGAAGGTTTTTTTCCATCTACTACCACAGAAGAAGATAAACAAAAGTCTGTGATAGGTCTTATAAAAAAGGCCTATAAGCGCTGTTGCTTTGTTAAAAACGAAAGTGTAAATCCAAGCTTTTCTCAAGAGACAAATCAAAAAGAGGTAAATTTACAGCATCAAGAAAAAAGGACTTTTAAGACCCCAAAAGATTTTAATCTTAGCAGTCCAGACAACGTTTATCTCGATAAGGAAGGCAATCTATATAGTTTCTTTGAGGACACCATTCACTGCCTCCATCTAAAAAGTCAGAAGACTTTGCGTGAAAAAATAAAAGGCTTCAATTTTCTATTTTCTTTTACAATAAAAGGGCTATGCTACCTCTACATGAAAACCCCTAAAAAAGAGCCAGCCCTCTATCTGTGTAAAATCTCTACAAACGGAAAGGAGATCACTTTTGGTTATAACAAGAAAGCGATCATGCCAAACGTTCCATGGCTGAAAAAAACTGAAAATCATCGAAGCAAAATCAAGTACTTTTACCGTGATAAAACGGACATCTATTTGTTCATGAGAGATGAAGAGAAAATAAGGATGTTGAAGTTCAATATAAAGACTACAAGAACGCAACAAATTGCTTTTACACCTAGCCTTATATGCTCTTCACTAGAGCCATCAAAATTAATTGACAATGCTCACCTGCTGAGTGTGAGATGTAATGAAGAAGATCACCTTCTTTGGTTTTGTGACATGACAACAGATTATAGATACAAACCAATAGTCGACTATCAAATCTTGATGATCACGTTTCAAAATGCCCAAAATAGCAAAGACTCCAAAGGACAACAAGAATGCAAAGAGAATGAACATTCCCAAAGCCAAAAACCCACAAATATCAATCTCTTAGAGATGATCACGTTTCAAAATGCCCAAAATAGCAAAGACTCCAAAGGACAACAAGAATGCAAAGAGAATGAACATTCCCAAAGCCAAAAACCCAAAACTAGCAGAAAGATAAAATTACCAAACATTCAATCTCTTTATCTAGTCCCAACAAATGAGAACAAAAAAGAGATCAAACTAGCAAGCGTGCAGAAATTTGATTTCTACCCCAAAGATATATTTATCCACACACTTACTCTCAACTTCATCAGCTCATCCTCCCTCCCTATCCTAGGGAAAAACAAAGAGTATCAAAAATTAACATATCAAGGAGACCCTGTAGGTCAAATTTTTAATACGAATCTCAGTATTCGTAAAAAAAATTGTTACTTTCGTCAACTGGACAAAAGCGCCTTCTTCCATACGTTGACAGGGGCATTTGCTTATGTTGATCTTGAAAAAGGAAATTTACGAAACATAACAGAAAAAGAAGTCCAATCAGACAAATTATCTACAAAAAAGGGTAGAAACTGTAGAACCTATGGTAATTCAGTACTGGAAATTTATCTGGAGGAGATAGACAAGAAGTACTACCTTTTCTATATATTAAAAGATAATTCAGATGAAGTAGTTCTCAAAATAGTTGGAAAATAAAGTATGGCATAGAAAAACGGCTATTTGTGAACTACCTGATCCTGGCACAAATTCATATGAGGCACGGGTTACAAACCCGCGCCAGGGAAAAATAACATAACTATACCCGATCCTGGCGCGGATTTCCCCTGTAGCGTCAGCGGAAGGGTTCAATCCGTGCCTTTCTAATTAGCCCATGTAATATCTAGCAAACCTTTTTTATTATTGCAATAGTCACTTGCACTACTGTATATCCAGTCTTCAGCTTTATTTACAAAACCAGCCACTACAGGATTTTCATGAATATAATCTAATTTCTGTTCCATCATGTACAAGCTATTTAATTCGATAGGATGAGATCCTTCTTGCCATAACTCAAAGCTATTGGTATTTTTATTTCGCAAAAGCTTTAAAAGCCAATCTTTTCTGCTTTCTTCATTACTTTGCGTTATTTCCTTTTTTATCTTTTTGGATGTAAACTTTTTCATATCTCTAAATATTTGCGAAAATGTATCACCTATTGTTCCTACAATCATATGAACATGACTCGTCATAATACAATAACTATAAATTTCAAGCCCTTTATTTTTTTGACAATGCTTGAATGAATCAATTAAAATATCTTTGTATTTATCTCGTATAAAAATATCTATCCATTTTGTGACTGTCAATGTCACAAAATAATGACGGTTTTGATCTCTGAACTTGTATTTACGACTCATGAGTTAAAAATAGTAATGGCATTAATATAAGGTTTTCTGGGCTGTATACAATATGAGGCACGGGTTACAAACCCGCGCCAGGGAAAAATAACATACAATAACTCATCCTGGCGCGGATTTCCCCTGTAGCGTCAGCGGAAGGGTTCAATCCGTGCCTTTTAATAGTTAATATTTTTTTTGTATATTCACTCTCCTTTTATCAAACCATACACTGAGTACCATGAATTCCTTTCCTCACCGCTACCTGCCCATCCTCTTAAGCCTGCTTGTTAGCTCCGTACAAGGTGCACAACCTAACAATACAGCACCGTCCTCTCTCAGTCAAAAAATAGATGAAAACATATGTTCAACCCTCACACAACAAGGCCATAGCTTGGATAATTACTTTAACGACCACGGCCAAGGGAAATTTGCCGCTTTTTGTGAAAAGAATGGCTTTGACGATGAGGCTATTAAGGATGAGATAAATTGTGAAGTAGCAGACTGTGCCTTTGGAGACTTAGTGAATGAATTTGAAGACTTTTTTCCATCTACTACCTCCACAGAAGAAGCTAAACAAAAGTTTGTGATAAGTCTTATAAAAAAGGCCTATAAAAGCTGTTGCTCTGATGAAAAAGAAAGTGTAAATCCAAGCTTTTCTCAAGAGACAAATCAAACAGAGGTAAACTTACAGCATCAAGAAAAAAAGACTTTTAAGCCTAGAGAGGTATTTGAACTTAAACGTAGGGATGACTTGTATTTCGATCAGCAAGGAAATGCTTATAGCTTCTTTAAGCAAGCTATTCACTGCCTCCATGTACAAAGTGAAAAGGATGTATATAAAGAAATGAAAGGCTACCATTTTTCATTTTCTTTAACAAAAAAAGGGAAATGCTATCTCTACATGAAACCCCCTCAAAGTAAAAGACCAGCCCTTTATCGGTGTAAGGTCTCTACAGATGGCAAGGAGATCTCCTTTAGTTATGACAAGCAACCGATCACTATAGACCTTCCATGGCTAGAGCTACGTACAAAAATGTACTTTTACCATGATGAAACATATGGGAACGTCTACGCATTCACCATAGAGCAAGAATTTCTCGTAAAAAAAAACCAACAGGATAGTAGCAGAACAATATCTCAAGCTAAGCTTAATTTATTACCAAAATGGATGCAACACCTGGCTGAATACAACGCTTCTTCCAAAAGCAAGTTAATAAAGATGTTGAAGTTCGATACAAAGAATGAAGCCGTGCAGTCAATCGAACTTACGCCTCCCTTCTTACTTACTGCAAACAGGCTCACTGACAATGCTCAACTGCTGGGCGTTAGATGTCATCAAGGCAAAGACCATCTTCTCTGGTTTTGTAACATGGCAAATTCGGGGAAAGAGTCACCGCCAGCAATCCCTTATCACATCTTTATGATCACATTTGATAACAAAGGGTTTCCAATGACAGAAGAGTGCAAAGAAAGTGATGATGCCTTTGGAAGTATAGGAAGCAAATTGATCAACTTAGGAAAGATGACATTACCCGTTATCGAATCCATTTACATCATCCCAACAGATAAAAAAAGACAAGAAATCAAGCTAGCAAGCGTGAAGAAAGTTGGTACATACGACAAACGTATACTTATCAACACCCTCACTCTCAACCTCAGTACCTCATCCAAGATCCCTCTTTTATATAAAAACCATGGCAAGCCCTCCGAATTAACACATGGGGGGAGTCAAATAGCCTGGGTTGCTACTAATAACAGGTTCAAAGACAATACCACCCTTTTTCAAGTAGGAAGAAGGACCTTCTTTTGTACTGTGACGGGCGAAATTTATTATATCGATCTTGAGAAAGGAACTTTACAGCAAATTAATCAAGCAGAAATTGAATTTAAAGATGTATCAAAGAAAAGGGGTAGCCTAGCTAACTTGGTATCAAGCATCTATCCGCTACAGATAGAAGATAAAATCTACCTTTTCTATCTTTTGCGTAATAGAGAGGAAATATTTCTTAAGATAGCTCAAAGCTAGCTCCTTAAGGCTAAAGTATTCTTATTTGAACGAAGATTAGGCTTTTATACCCTTAGAAGTGCCAAAGTACCGCGCGTAGCGCGCAACGACGTTTCTGTCATCCCAAGAAGCTTTTTGCGGCAGCGAAAAGCGCTAACGATGTTGCAGGCACTACGTGGCAGTGGTTCGCTACTTGCTTGGGGGAGGCTCATCGACGATCCCCCCCTGCGGCTTGATCAGCGCGGGATAGGTGTCTGTCCATATTGTCTCTCGAAAGTCAGCATCTTTTAGCACCAAGCCATGCCCACCGATGATACGCACTACTTGGCCAGTCTCTACCTCCCAGATACGGATGGTTTCGTTATAAGTTCCAGCAAGGTATTTGTCATCTGGAGAGAAGGCAAGGCTAGAAAATTTTCCATAACCTTCTCCAATGACATTGACTTTTTCGCCTGTATCAGTACGCAATAGGTGTATTCCCTTAGAATCTGTATAGGCTAAAAGTTTATCATTATGTGAAAAAATAAGCGAATTTCTTGTGTAGCCCTCTTCTAAGAAAAACTTTTTATAAGTACGCTCTTTAATATTGTAAAGCCTAATCGTTTTCTCGAAGCTTTCGATAGCCAGTAATGTGTCATCATGAGAGAAAGCAAGATTGAAAATACTATGACTATAAATTTTATTTTTATCAAAAAGAGTATATTCTTCCCCTCTCTCTTTGTCCCACAAGCGTAAGTTATTGAACTCACGACCGAGTGCAAGCAGGTGGCCTTGATGTGACCAAGCTAAAACATATTCGTTTCCGTGGTCAATTTCAAATGATTTTACTGATCTATTGTTGGCTACATCCCACACATCCCACACTTCAACAAAACCTTTGCGAGCATTTTGAGTAGTAGCAAAGGCTAAAAATTTACGATCATGCGACCAAGAACATTCACGAATACGATATGCAGAGTACCCTTTGAGGTCTAAAAATTCATATTTACCTGTTTTAATCTTGCAGACCCCCAACATATTGTCATGCGAAATCACGGCAACAACTTCATTTTCAGAGAACCAATCTACGCTTATTACTCTTTTCCAGTCTTTCGTATCTTGAAAGCGGTAAACTTCTTTGCCTGTTGTAAAATCCCATATAAAGGCCTCATACTCATTTCTAGCAGTCAAGGAAGAACCATCCGAAGACCAATGCACGGAGTAAAAATGTAAAGAATAAGCTTTTGGCGCATAATGCAGTAGATTGTAAGTTTCCATTGACCATATCCTTAAAGCCTTTTCATATGCTGCGGAAATGAGTTCCTTATATTGATTATCATTTGACCAACTTATATCATTAATATCCCCATGCCCTGACAACCTATATAAGTGTTGACTCGTTTGCGTATCCCATACGTGAATGTGTTTATCACTTGCACAAGCCAGCAATATACCATCATGAGACCAAACAAGTTTATCAACAGAAGCTTCACAACCCTTTAAAGCAATTTTTTCACGCGTTTTAACATTGAATAGAAAGGCTTTTTCTCCTCCATAAGCGAGCCAATTACTTTTATTTGACCAGCTTACACTGTTGATCCAAAAATCATCTGCATATTCAGCAATTTTTACAAATTTTTTAGCATCGTAAATATACAACATCCTGCCGCTTACAAAAGCGAGAAAAGCATCATCATATGACCAGCTAAGGTCTTCTACTTCATCTTTATTAGTATTTATGTTTAATGTAACTCTTCTTGTTTTGTCTTGCTGAAGCTTCCATATTACAACGTTTCCATCATCTTCTGTAACGCCAAGGAATTTGTTACGACGCGCCCAGCTTATCTTAGAACCAAGATCGCTACGTCTACGCCTAAAACGGAACGTATCCGATGTATAGCTTTTGTCTTTCTGCCATATACGTACGGTGTTATCTTGCGATGCAGAAGCTAGCAAAGTACCGTCATACGACCAACCTACTGAGGTAACCTCTTTCTTATGACCAGATAAAACTATTTTTCTCTCTCTAAAAGAGCGGGAATCCCATATATAGATGTTGTTGTCGCTGGCCGACGCAATAATACGTTCTTTGGGCGAACAACTTACACTTTTTATATAACCTGGATGTTCCAAATAAGCGCTCTCCCCAAAGTCTGCCCCCCTTAAATTCGCCTTCTTCAAACTCGCCCCTTCCAAATACGCCATACGCAGACTCACCCCACTCAAATTCGCCCCTTCCAAAATGGTCCCACTTAGCATGGCATGATCGAGTATCGCACCAATGATCCGTATGCCCGCCCAATCTCTTCGTGCAAAGGAGAAGCCTGCCACATTGAGGATAGTGATCGCATTGGCCGAAGCAGTAGTGACCTTGTCGGTTTTTTTAGAAGCTTCGATAATCTCAAAAAGGAGGTAAGAAAGCTTTTTATCGGCCTCTTGGTTGTCATGGACTATATCTGCAAGAAAGTGGATGATGGCAGGTTCTAGGTATAGTTTCATGCGGTTGATTAAAGGACCTTGCACAAGATCGTTATACTCGTCAGCGAGGGAAAAGCCTTTTACTCTTCTTTCAAAATGTTGTCTGAATTTTTTTGGATAGTTATCATAAATCTCTCTCAGATTGCGTGCAATATATTTGGCCGCAAAATATTCCGCATAAGAGGTATGAATAAATTGAAAGCGGATGCCCTTTTTATTGTCTTCTTCGACAAAATACAAAGGGCCTTTTTCAAAATGGTCACGTTCGTTGTCATACGCTTCGCAATCATCTTTTTGAACAAATGGAGTGCTATCTATGAACATCTTCATAGCCACTTCTTCGGAATGCTTCATCCAGCTTTCTCTTTGTTTCGACTGTTTTCCACGACGAAGAGTTTTGCTACGTCCTATTCGTTTTAGCTCATTGTCAAACCACTGTTCGGTAAAGGCTTCATAAACTTGGAAGCGGCTGATAAGGCTTCCTTTAGGATGGGTTTGCCGTAATTTGGGTAACCCTTTCAGGATAATTTTCAAAGAAAAAGGGTCGCGTATCATCTCTTGCAAACCGAGGAAGCTACCAAGATATTCCTTATATTTTGCTACCTCCCACCCTATTTTGGGTTCGTCCGTCTGCTTTTTATCTTTTTCGACGAACCTTTCGATATACGTATCTATTTTTTTACTAGAAAAAGGCACAAGGTAGCGTTCATATAACTTTTCGCCAAACAAAGATTCCTTTTCTCCTTGTATCAGCGCATTCCTCCGACAGGTAACGATAAACTTGCTTTTTGGCCATTGCTTAAATCGGAAGCGCTCGGAAAAAACATTAGGAAAGTCCTCATCGTCATAATACTTTTGCTTAATCTCATCAAAAGCATCTAGTATAAAGAGAAAACGTTTTCCTTTAAGCTTCTCTATGGCTGGGTCATCCAAACCATATTCCTTAAACTTTGCTTCGATCAGCTCCCTGCTCCCTTTCTCATGGACTGAAGGCAGCGATATAAACAGCGGGATAGGATCATCTGATTTTTTCCGTTCTTTCCAAAGCTCTTGCTCAAGAAAGCGCCCACACACCGTCTTGCCACCTCCTGAGTTGCCTTGCAATAAGAGAAAACATTTTTTCTTTTGTTTTAAAAAACCGTCCACCTCTGCTTTAAGGTCAGTCAATGCCTTTGGGTTTACTTCGTCTGGATTGAGAATAGGGCTGCATGAAACTTGCAAAGGTATGTATGGGTCAAAGCCTTCCAAAAAAACACCTGGCCTAGCACTTGCCTAGCACAGGGAGTGTTAGAGTGTTACTGGCTCACTGGTTCGGCGCACTGGTTGGTCATGCAGAAAGCAAGCAGTGTAGATTACTAGTATG
>JBCCFU010000011.1:0-15097 GCA_039029575.1 Bacteroidota bacterium
TTACAGCTCTATAAAATCAAGTTTGCGACAGATCCCTTTTTTGGGAGCGACAGCAAGATTTTTTTCGGAGTTTATACGCCGCACAAGCAAGGGAGTTGTGACTAAACTGTATTAGACTTATACAATTAAAATTTGCATATTTTGACCTTTTTATATAATTTATTTAATTTAATCCAAAAAATATGTTCTTACAAAGAAATATCTACATCTACTTTGGGCTGTTCTTACAACATAAGAAATAGAAGAAGGAAGCAAATGCCTTCACTCAACAACTCCTTTTTGTACTAAAAAAAATAGGTTTTTTACGGGGGAAACGTTACCTTTGTGTATTGAAAATGAAAAAGATATATGTTTTTTTCATTTAAATCTTTCATTTAGTGTAAACAAATCGCTTACTACAATGACGTTGAACATACTTACCAATAAACTTAATTCGGCATTCTTTAAAGAAAGATTTGACCAACACTATAAACAAGGGAGAAGAAAGCTTCCTGTACCCATCCGAATTTTGCAGCCTTACCTACATATAGAATAACAATACGCCATTTCTTCTTTTGTCTTACCAAACACGCTATAAAATCGATAAAACCTAACGTCAAATGAAAAATTTAATAAAAAAAAACTTGAACTGCTCCAAAATCTATTTATTTGTATGCTTTTTTCTGCACATAAGCACTGATACAAGCTTATCTAAAACAAAAAAGCTAAACGAAAACACAAACATCCTGAATGCCAAACCTACAGAGCTCACAAAGCTAGAAGAAATCTATCCAGAATTTCCTTTTGAAGAGAAAAACCCTGACTTTGAACTTCATCAACGCTTTACAAGAGAAGTCGTTTCAAAAATAAAGGATTTTAGTAGTAGCAAAAAAGGAACCCTAGTTAGCAAGCAATTTGGCAAAGTACATTATAAAATCAAAATAGAACAAAGAAGTTTTGGTATAGCTGCCTCTCTCACCATCACTTATGGAAAATCAAAGACCATAGAATTCACCGTTAAAATCCCTGAAGAAGAAACCGAAAAGACACAAATAAATGAAATTCAAAACTTGACTTTAGGTAATGAATGCCCTGATATTATTGATTTTTACGGAGCCTTTAAGCTCAAAGATGGAAACTGGGCCATTGTAGTAGAAAAGACTAAAAGAGCAGCCCCGTTTCATATTTTCAATGCCCGAAAAAAAGATTTGTTAAAACCAAAAAAACACTTCCTTCAAATTGCAAGGGCCTTTGCTTTCCTTCATGATAAGGGGTACATTTACCATAATCTACAACCTCAAAATATAGTAATTGATAAAAAAGGCAATGCACGGTTGACAAATCTAGCAGATACCGCGAAACCGATCAAAGGAGAACGTCTAAAAACAAGTTTTAACCTTCAATTTGGCTCCGCTGAGTACATTACAGGCTTTTCAGTTATTTATTGTGCTGAAAAGCGCATGGATTTCTTAGAAAAAAATAAAGACGTTAAAAAGCGTATGAAAGGATTGCTAGGAGAAGAGCTAAGATTCTTTACTAACCCTCAAAAATATTCTCTTATAATACAGCAAAATCAATATGATCCTATGGTAAGAAAATTCTTAGTAAATGAACAGTTAATGCTCGCAAAATTAATGGAAATAGATTTAGATGAGAATCAAGTCAAAGCAGAACAGAAAAGATTGCAAAAAGTCGCTCTTAAGAAAGTCAAATCAGGTGATTTAAAAAAAGATCATCTATCTATTATTTTTTGGGATCTTCATGCGCACGATATCAACAGTTTGGCAATTGTGCTCTTTGAGCAGCTATTGCCTAGGAAATTTTCATCTTTAGTAAATTACCAAAAATTGATTCAAGCAAAACAGTTGGAACTTATACAAAAAAATATATTTCCAACAGATCTTGGTCGAGAAATGTTGAGGAGCGTATTGGATACAAGCAAACCTATTGAGAAACTACTCTATGATATGCTTGGTGTAAAACCCCCAACCATGCAAACGGTAGTAAAGCGATTAGAGGCTATCTACGCTAGTTAAAGGCCTTGAAAGCGCTGTGTTGTAAGAAAAATGAATTGCTCTTCATTGGTTTTTGGTGGCTCAGCATGCCCACCTTTGGCTAGCTAATAGAAGAAAGGTCGGTACCGTCTTGAATTATGTGTCTACATTGTTAAAAAAGAAAAATCATACGGCTTATTTGTAGAAAGAATAAAACGTAATTATTTTTAATATTTTGTACATAGTGCGCAACCTTGCCTTGTCATTCGGAGGAGCTTTTTCGGTAGCAAAAAGCACTCTGAGGAATCTCCTTAGAAAGTGAAACACTTAGTTCCTTCTTAGTAAAAAATTGGTACCAGCTGTTTTAGTTGCTTTTCTTGTTAGCAAGGTAGCGTTCTGCTTCTAAGGCTGCCATGCAGCCTGTGCCTGCAGCGGTGATCGCTTGTCGGTAGAGGCGGTCTTGCACATCTCCTGCTGCAAAGATGCCTGGAATGTTCGTTTGTGTAGTGCCAGCTTTGGTGATGATATAGCCAAGTTCGTCTTTTTCAATCTGCGGAAAGATCTGGGTGTTAGGTTGGTGACCGATGGCGACAAAGAAGCCTTGGATAGGATGCTGAGTAGTTTTTTTGGTTTGATTATTTATGATGCGTACCCCTTCTACCTCTTTCTCACCGACGATTTCTACAGTTTCTGTATGATAGTGAACGGTGATGTTGTCAGTTTTTAAGACACGTTGTTGCATGATATGGGAGGCTCGCATGGCACCTTTACGGACGAAGAGATGTACTTTTTTGCACAACTTAGCTAGATAGGTTGCTTCTTCGGCAGCACTATCTCCTCCTCCTACGACAGCAACAGTTTGTCCTTTGAAGAAGAAGCCATCACATACAGCACAGGAGGAGACTCCTCTGCCTTTGAGTCGTTCTTCAGAGGGAAGGCCAAGCCATTTGGCGGTTGCGCCAGTAGCAATGATTACGGTCTCTGTGAGGAGTGTATCTCCGTTGTCTACTTGTAGTTGATAGCCTTCTTTTGTTGTGTTGAGAGAGGTGATCACACCTGTTCGAACATCTGTGCCAAAGCGGATCGCTTGTTCTTTGAAGTCTTCCATCATTTTTGGGCCTAATACTCCTTTGGGGTAGCCTGGATAGTTTTCTACGTCTGTAGTGGTGGTGAGCTGTCCACCAGGTTCTGGCCCTTGGTACAAGATGGGGTGAAGGCCTGCCCTGGCAGTATAGATAGCTGCAGTGTAGCCTGCTGCTCCACCCCCAATAATGACTGTATGTTCTATTTTTTTTCTCATATCTCTCTTAATGGTTTCAAATGGCTTATGGCTGGATAATAGAAAATGCTTCTTTTTTAGATATATAAGTATACAAAAATATTTAGCATTTCGTAGTGATCACTTACTCACCTTTTTCCCTGCCTATGTATTCGCGGAGTCGTCGATGGTGTGGCATTGTCTTCATCTTGCCGATGCTATTTTCTTTGAGTTGACGCACACGTTCACGGGTGAGTTTGATCCTTCCGCCAATATATTCGAGTGTTTTTCCTCCTTCTTTACCTTTTAGGCCAAAGTAACTTTCGATAACTTGCTTTTCTCTTTCATCAAGTCCTGCCATCGCTTTATAGATGTCTTTTCGGAGTGATTCGTTAATTAGCTGTTTGTCAGGGGTATCTTCTTTTTTATCCTCTAAGACATCTAAGAGGGTATTTTCCTCTCCTGAAGCAAAGGGGCTGTCGATAGAGGCGTGTTTGCTAGATACTTGAAGGGTGAGTTCTACTTCATGTGGCAACATGTCTAGCTCTTCGGCTATTTCGTCGATGGAAGGCTGCCTTTCGAGTATTTGTTCGAGTTTAGAACGCGTCTTTATGATTTTACTAAGGCAGCTGATGCGGTTAAGGGGCATGCGTACCACACGTGCGTATTCGGCGATGGCTTGCATCATGCTTTGTCGTATCCACCATACAGCATAAGAGATAAACTTAAAGCCGCGGGTCTCATCAAAACGTTTGGCAGCCTTGAGGAGGCCTATGTGTCCATAGCTAACAAGTTCAGCGAGTGAAAGACCTTGGTTTTGATATTGCTTGGCTACCGAGATGACAAACTTAAGGTTGGCAGTCACGAGCTTATCAAGGGCTTCTTTGTCTCCTTTTTTAATGCGCTTGGCTAAGGCTATCTCTTCTTCGGAGGTAAGTAAAGGGATCTTACCTATATCTTGCAAGTGTTGTTCAATGGCTTTTCCATCTTTTTTGGTCGGCTTTCTTACTATTTTCAGCTGTCTCATGGGCGGTTAGAAACGTTGGTTAAAAAAATTAAGGGAAATTTATAACTTTTAAGTTTAATTTCGGTTACTGTCTTCTGTGGCTCTACCCTCTTCGGCACGATTTTCACCTATCAATGCGCTTAAGGAGTATCTCCCTCCTTTGGCTTCGGTGAGTTTGACAGGTATCTCTTGGTCGACGGAGAGGATCTCACGCATTTCTTTTTCTGTGAGATGCTTGTTAGTCACTTGACTTATATGTAGGAGGCCATCTATGCCATATATAAACTCTACAAAGGCCCCATAGGCTTGGATGGACTTTATTTTTCCTGTATATACTTGCCCTATTTCTGGGCCTTTGACGATGCCGTCGATGATATTTTTTGCCTGGGCAAGAGCTTCTTTGTTTGGGGAGAAGATGGTGACGATGCCTTGATTGCTTTCTTCTACTACGTTGATGTTGACACCTGTTTTTCGTTGTATATCTTTGATGACGCTCCCTCCTGAGCCTATGACACCACCGATGGTATCACGTGGTATCTTGAAGGTTTGGATGCGTGGCACATGACTTTTTAGGTCGGCGCGTGGCTCGTCGATAACTTTTTCCATCGTGTCAATGATATGAAGACGACCTTCTCTAGCTTGTTTAAGAGCGTCTCTGAGCACTTCATAAGAGAGGCCACTCACCTTGATGTCCATCTGACAGGCGGTCATTCCATCTTTAGTACCTGTCACCTTGAAGTCCATGTCACCTACTTGGTCTTCTTCTCCTAGAATGTCGGAGAGGACGATGTTTTTGCCACTTTCTGGATCTACTATCAGTCCCATGGCGATGCCTGCTACACTTTTTGGCATTTGTATACCAGCATCCATCAGTGCAAGGCTACTACCACATACCGTGGCCATAGAAGAAGAGCCATTGGAGGAAAGGATGGTACTGTGTATGCGCATGGTGTAAGGGTTGTCTTCTGTGGAAGGGAGCAGCGGCCGTAAGGCACGAAGAGCTAGATTACCGTGGCCTATTTCACGCCTGCTCGGCCCACGGTTGGGTTTCACTTCTCCAGTAGAGAAACCAGGAAAGTCGTAGTGGAGCATCACCTTGTTATAGCCACTCTTAGTCACCCCATCGATTAGCTGCTCGTCTTGCTTGCTACCGAGGGTAACACTCGCCAGGGCTTGGGTCTCTCCCCGGGTGAAGAGGGCCGAACCATGAGCAGAAGGGAGGTTGTCTATTTCTACAACGATCTCACGGATATCTTCTGGAGCTCTTCCGTCAATACGACGTTTCTCTTCGATGAGGAGGTTGCGGATAGCACTGTTTTTGATCTCGTTGAAATGTTTTTTAATCTCTAGTTCCTCTTCTTCAGTAACCTCCCCCTCTATGTTAGCCATATAGTCTTCTAATACTTGCTTAAATGCTTTCTTTCGTTCTCCTTTGCTACCAATAGCTTGCTTAGCTACTTCATATAATGGCTTATAGAAGGCTTTTTTATATTTTTCAAGGCTAAGGGAAGCCTCTTCGGCAGGGATCTGTTCTTTGATGATACCCTGCTTTTGTGCGAGCCTGATTTGAGCTTCACAATGTTTCTTTATCTCTACATGAGCAAACTGGATAGCCTGGATAAGGTCCTCTTCATCTACTTCTTTCATCTCTCCCTCAATCATCAAGATACGATCTTGTGTGGCAGCTACGATGATCTCCATGTCGGCGTTGCTGAGAGCTTCGGTCTTTGGGTTGATGACAAACTCACCATCGATCCTTGCTACCCGCACTTCAGAGATGGGCTCATGAAAGGGTACAGGAGATAGCATCAACGCAGTGGAGGCTGCTAAGGCAACCAGCGGATCAGGGGCAAACTCATCATCTGAAGAGAGGAGTGTCACACGCACTTGGAGGTTGTCGAAATAATTTTTCGGGAAACAAGGACGGATAGCACGGTCTACAAGTCGAGAGACCAAGATTTCATGATCGCTCAGCTTCCCTTCACGTCGTGGGAAACTGCCAGGTATTTTTCCTGCTGCTGCATATTTTTCTTGGTAGTCAACGGAAAGTGGCAAAAAACCAAGATTCTCTGTTTGCTCTTCTCTGGCCAAGGTGGCTAAGATCATCATGTTATCTTTTTTGAGAAGGGCTGCCCCGTGGGCTAGTCGTGCGAGCTTCCCGCTCTCTAACTGGATGACAGAACCGTCGGCAAGGGTGATCTCTTCTTTATAAATTTTGAAAGGCATGAAGTTTAAAAAAATGGATAGGTTTATCGGATACCTTTGATGGAAAGGGATTGGCAAATGTTTTGATAGCGCTCTTTGGATACTTTAAAAAGGTATTTGAGCTGCCGTTGTCTCTTCCCAACTATCTTCTTAAGTCCTCTTTGTAAAGAGTCTTTGTCTTTTTTATGAACTTTCAGATGTTCAGTGAGACTTTTTATACGCATGGTGAAAAGAGCAATCTGTGATTCAGGAGAACCTGTGTCTTTGTCAGACTTTGTAGGACTGTATTTTTCGAAAAAGTTGCTCTCTTTCTCTTTTTCGGGCTTCTGAGCGGGCTTTTGGGTCATATTTTCTGGAATGAATGTAAAAAATAAATTAAAATCGGGACTAAGGTAATCAATAGTTGGTGATGGGACAAATGATTTGGAAGTATTACTATGATTCACTCGGATGGAGCTCAAGGAGGGGGGCACGTCTTGCTTCGCACAATTCATCCCGAGCGAGCGCGCTGATAAATGCACCCTATTTTTACGGCAGGTATGATAAAAAATTTGTATTACTATACTTTTTTGGGTGCCTTGGTAAGGTTGCTAAGGTAAAATTCCCTATTTTTATACTCACCGATACCCTGAGAACGAACCCCCATTATACCATGACCTCCTCACAAAACCCTAGGCTACATTTCCCTTCCCCTGTCTACAGAAAAAGTCGCCCCAACATCCATTGGCTCCTTATACTTTGCAGCTTTGTAACAACCACGTCCCTGTTGGCTTCTGAGTCCCTGCTGACCTCAAGCGATTCATATCAAATGCCTGTGCAAAGACAGCTATCTATAGCTATACAAGTTCAAGACTTCGAAAAAGTCCAAGAGTTACTAAACCAAGGCATAGACCCCAACATGAGGTTATCACACTCAGAACATAGTCCTGCTGAGCAGGCTATAAGAGTACAGGGGGATGAGAAGATCATGAAATGTGTCTTGGATAAAATCAAAGATATTACAGCATCAGACACTCTTGGCAATACATTGCTACATATAGCGAGTGCTTGCGCGAACCTTGAAGCTGTTAAATATCTTATCACAAAATTCAAAGAGAAAAATTTTTCAATAGACAAAACAAACGAGTCAGCACAAACAGCCCTTCATTTGGTTGTAGCAAGTTATCCTCATATCATTTGTACTAAGATTATCAAGCTATTGATCAAAGAAGGAGCCGATGTAAACCGTAAAGATGTCCATGGTAAAACGCCGTTTTTTTGTTTTATGAACGATTTAGCCCTATACGATGATGTGGGAGAACTATTAGAGGTCATAAAGTTATTTTTCAAACATGGGGGCGACCCTACTGTACAGCAAGAGTATAGCGGAGACAACATCTTCTTTCTTATAGCTCAAGAATCTAATTTCATCACAGCAGACTATCTTAAAAGGCAGCCTTACCCGACGGATCAACCTTCAAAGATTGATTCTCTGATGGAAGTTTTTTTAAAGACAGAAAAGTATTTAGAAACAAGAAAGTATATAAAAAAAGAAAAGCATATAAAAGAGATAGAAGAAGCATTGTCCGTCACCACTCCGTTGCATAAAGATATCATTAACTTATTGCTCTTGATGTGTATGCCCCTTCCTTGGCTGGAGACAAACTACTTCAAGCAGAAAACTTCATATATTGCCAAGAGAGAAAAAAACTATTTCTACTACTTCTTCTTGCAAGAAGTGGAGGAAAGGGGATCTGTTAAAAGAATCGATAATAAGGTAATCAAAAACATTATTCAAAAAACCATTGATGTAGATGAAGAAAAGTGGATAAATGCAACACTCATGCTACGTTTTAACGGCATAGTACTTACCTCGCTTAACGGAGATCACCTCATGATCCCTATATCTCATATAGTGTGTAAAGCCTCCCCTCTTCCTCAAGAACCGCCTCTCAAAAAGACCATTGTACACGACCTTATACAAAAAGAGAATGGAAAAATCTGGAAAAGAAAGCATGCCACCTTCCTCATTATAGAACAAGAAAACCCGCGTCAGGTCATGATCTTTAACATTACAGTAGGTAGGTATTATATTTTTAGATATAAACCGCAACGACAGCACATAGCTCTAAGCACCCTCTTTACAAGAAAAAACCAACCCATACGCTCCAAACTCAGGGAAAACACCGATTTTATAGGTTCCTGCTACCTATTAGTCCCAAAACGCACAGCACTACCTATCAATATAGCGGATAATGATGATGAGCAACACACCTTGCCTATTTTAGAACTTCCTGAAGAAACACGTTCTCCTTGCCTATTTAACGATCAATTACTACTTCCTACACTTCTCCCAAATAGTATCCCTCAAGAAACCCACACTTTCGAGAAAAATATATACGCTTTTTTCCTTGCTATCCTGCA
The DNA here is from genome assembly GCA_039029575.1 of Bacteroidota bacterium. Taxonomy (GTDB): domain Bacteria; phylum Bacteroidota; class Bacteroidia; order Cytophagales; family Amoebophilaceae; genus JBCCFU01. The sequence goes on from JBCCFU010000011.1 coordinate 8,846, forward strand.
GAGCTCTTTCAATTAACCTCTAATACTACCAAAATTAACTTTTAGATGGTAAAGCAGCTACACAGGTTAAAAAACTTCGCTACTAATTAGAAATTCGCCATTCTTAATTATATGCTTATCTTTACGATATGAACCCACAGGATGATATCGAGAAGCCCCTCGCAAAAAGGGCCATTGAGCCTAGAGTTGGCAGCCTACCCTTTGTAAGAGATCTCCTCGACTGGTATGAACGACATAAGCGCCCCTTACCTTGGCGAGCAGATCGTGATCCTTACAAGATATGGCTTTCAGAGATTATTTTACAACAGACGCGGGTAGTTCAAGGCCTACCCTACTACGAACGTTTCTTACAAACCTATCCGACAGTACACCACTTAGCGAAAGCGACGGAGCAAGATGTGCTACACCTTTGGCAAGGGTTGGGCTACTACAGCCGGGCCCGCCACCTCCATGCCTGTAGCCAGGAGGTAGTAGGGAAGCTTGGCGGACATTTCCCACGTACATACAAGGCGCTCCTAAAGCTTCCAGGCATTGGTCCCTATACAGCCGCTGCCATTGCCTCCATAGCTTTTGAAGAGCGTGTTGCCGTCGTCGATGGGAATGTGTATCGTGTCTTGGCACGCCTCTTTGGGATAGAAGAAGACATTGGTAGTGGTAAAGGACAAAAAGTATTTAGGCAACAGGCCGAAAAGCTCGTCCCCAAACGAGGAGCTGGCGACTATAATCAAGCACTCATGGAGTTTGGAGCCCTCCAATGTACACCCCAACGGCCTAAGTGTGGTACCTGCCCCTTTCAAGCATCTTGTGCCGCCTACCAGACAGGAAGACAAGTTGCCCTACCCTATAAAAAACGTCGCCTAAAGATAAAGCAACGCTTCTTCCACTATCTTATCCTCCACTTCGAAGACCGTGTATATGTCAAAAAAAGGGAAGAAAAAGATATATGGCAAGGGCTTTACGACTTCTATCTGGTTGAAGAGAGTGAACTACTAGATGACATCGAGGCACTCAATGATCCACTGGCAGCTGCACTCCGCCCCCACAAACCCACGCAGACAAAGAGTATCGCTACTTTCGTACATCAACTGACGCATCAACGCCTTTATATGCGCTTCTTTGATGTCTACCTCGATCCTCTTTCTTTCAAAGATGTAGAGAAGATCTTAATGATTCGTAAGATGGTGCCCCACCCCGCTAACATTCTTGATACTCTCCCTTTCCCAAAAGCTATTCATCGTTTTTTTAGTCTTTTTTCTTAACTTACTAAAAAAAACCAACCTTGCATCCTCAATCATGGCATTATATGATATTTTTGGTAAGAAAAGGTGTCGCCCAGTATATGAAGCACAAGAAAAGAGAAACCCAGACACGCTATTAGAGTACAAGTGGTCGGCACTCTCCTCTTTGTTATACATAGGACTCAGCATCTATACCTTTTGGACAACCACCAAGTATCCAGCGATGTCTTATGCAACGACCGCCATGTTTGTGGTTACAGGCTTCTCTTCTTTTTTCTTTTGGGCCTCGATGAGATATACTATGCAGAAACTTGACGTGGGGAGCTACTCCTCCATGCTACACTGGCCTGGCTTTTATTTTTTGTCGGCCTTTTTTCCTGAAAGTGATTTTGCCATTATGCTTGTTTTTGTAGCTATTTCTGCACTGTTGATACTATATATATTTTGGGTAGGTATAGAGAGGATAGGGAAAATTCGTTTATTTATCAACATATTTTCCGTCACTTTTTCGACTTTGACATGCATGGTACTGATCTACCTTTACGGATTAGATATTTCAGTTAGCTACTTTTATGGAGGTCTCCTCTTTTTTGCTCTAGGGGTGTATGCTAAATTTGCTGATAGCTTACGCTTCTCTTTTAGAATAGTTCAGCAAAAAGGAACAGCCCTTTTTCATCTTTTGACTGCCACGGCTGCTTTCTTTCTTTTTCAGAGTGCACAATAGCATCGTATAATGTAAGGGTACCGTTTAGTTTTATCTCTCTTTTTTAATCATCAACTCTATTTTCCTCCCTTTTCTTGAAAATAAGTGAGAGGCATGCAACCACTATGACAATGATAAAGCCACCGCATATAACATTTCTGACAATTTGATCTTCCTCTCCTTTGTTTTCCTTGTCTGGCTTTCCGTCGTTGCCTAGCTCTTCTGGCTTATCTTGTTTGTTTGGCTCTTTATCGTACAAGGGCATTTTTTCTATCTGTTCAAAAAGTTTGTCTAAGCTTACTTTCGAAACATCATAAAAACCTTGCCTGAAGGCATTCTTTTTTTGTTTGAAGACACTAGCTGTAATCCTAAAGTGGCTTTCATACTCTTTTGTTTCTAGCCCTTGTTCTTTCATTATTTCTAATGCTGGGGGCTCATTTCCATCAGCGGAAAATGTCAAAATAAAAAATGAAGGTATCTCGGCGTGATTTTTTTTGATTTTTTTTGAGAAGTCTAAAAGTGCTTTTGCACCAGATGAGGCCGAACTTCTTGTTTCTGTTCCTTTTATCAAGAAAAGGAGCACATCGATATGGTTATCTTTTACGTACTGCTCAAGGAATGGTTTAGACGTGTATCCTAACGGTGGTGTGTCAATGATTGTAAGGCTATAATCTTTATCAAGGGGATTAAAAGTATATTCCGTAACTGTTCTTGTTTTATCAGGAGATTTTTTCTTTCCCAACATATATCTCTTTTTATCTTCCATTTTAACCCCGTAAAGGTAGTTCACTATGCAATTCATCGTCGATGTTTTTCCCGCACCGTCTGGACCTATGATCATCAACCTCAGAATTTTCTCTTTCGCTTCATTTAGTGCAATGGTTGGTAGTTCCTCAATAGTATATTCTGCACTTGCCCTGACTTTATGCGTACAAGGCGAGGTTAAGGCGAGGAGGTAAAAGGTGGATGATACAGTTTTTAAGATATATTTTTTCATCTGAATAGTTAGTTAAAAAAATTGAGTTGTATACTTTTTGTCATAGAAAAGGCCATATTTGTGTCTTAGAGGCAAGAGATCACTCACTAACTCTATTTTCCTCCCTTTTCTTGAAAATAAGTGAGAGGCATGCAACCAATATGACAATGATAAAGCCACCGCATATAACATTTCTGACAATTTGATTTTCCTCTCCTTTGTTTTCCTTGTCTGGCTTTCCGTCGTTGCCTAGCTCTTCTGGCTTATCTTGTTTGTTTGGCTCTTTATCGTACAAGGGCATTTTTTCTATCTGTTCAAAAAGTTTGCCTAAACTTTTTTTGTAGCATAAAAACCTGCTTCTGTTCTTTTTATTTCGACTTCGTCTTCGTCTTCGTCTTCGTTATATTTATTAAGCCTGAAAGGATTATTAATAGCTCTAAACCAACCCTTATTTTCTTTGCCTATGTCAATTCCCTTCTCCATTCTTAACTGGTTTTCTACTGGAATGTCTCCCGTATCCTTACATGCAAAAATAAAAAAACGATTTTTTTTGTTTGCCCATGGTTTAATATCATTAACAGAATTGACAATTTCTGTTCTTGTAATGGTCCCAGCAATGACAATAAGCCAAATAGTATGGTCTCCGTCTTTTAAAAAGCCTTTTTCTTTCAATGTTTCTTCTTTTGTATCATCTGGTGTGTCAATAATGCTAAGGGTATAGTCTTTATCAGGGGGATTGAAAGCATATTCCTTAATTTCCTTTGTATCTCCTCGGGCTTCTTGATACCTGTAATTATCATCAAATTTTACATGGTAAAGATGGTTCACTATGCTGTTCAAGGTACTTGTTTTTTCATTATAGGTGCTACCAGCTTTTGGGCCTATGAGTAGCAGCTTCCTAACTTTTTTACGCTCTTGCTCAGGTGTAACGGTTGGCAGCGGCCGAATGTCTTCATCACTTGCCCTAACTTTATGCGTACAAGGCAAGGTCAAGGCGAGGAGGTAAAAAGTATAATGTAAAATTTTTGAGATACATTTTTTCATTTGAAGAGTAAGTTTGAAAACGCTGAATTCTACATATGTTGTGATGCAGACGGCCCTACCTAGTTTTTGTACATGACAAAGATACGAAATTTTATTTATTTATAAATTTTCGTAGGTCACTTGAATTTTTTTAAAAAGTACGCATAGTTTCGTATAAGCTTTTATAGGTTTCAACCGCTTGTTCGTCTATGGGGACATACGTTGTGTCGCCATAAGGGATATCTTGCCAAGCTGTTTGGGAGGTGGAGTCAAAAGTGCGTGTCACCTTGTCTGCGTATTGCATCGCAAGGTTCGTCATACGTTGAAAGTTCACCACCTTATCAGGTATAAGTTCTTCGAAGTTAGCTTTTTTAACTTGTTTAAAACGAACGTGTTTGAAAAACTCTTCGGAGAGTGTCTCATCAAAAGCGTCTTCGTAGAGTGTATATATACACTTGGTTTGTCGGAGGGGATGACTTTCGATATAGGCATTCTTTAAGTATACAGGCAGTAGGGTACTCATCCATCCATGGCAGTGGATCACATGAGGTATCCAGGCAAGCTTTTCAAGGATAGACAAGACGCTTTTACAGAAAAAGAGCGCTCTGATATCGTTATCCGAATAAAAGTTACCTTCAGAGTCTCTAAAGACACCTTTTCGTTCAAAGAGGTCTTCGTTATCGATAAAATAGATAGGGGTCTTTACGCCTCGTACAGATGGTACTTTTACCACCAGAGAGATGCGATCCTTACCCATAGAAATGTTGATGCCAGAGAGTCGAATGGTTTCGTAGATGCTGTTGGTTCGTTGGTCGATCACACCAAAACGTGGCAAAAGGAGCCTTACTTGGTGTTCAGGAGAGAGCGTCATGGTCTCTGTAAGGGTGCTGAGGTGAGAAGAAAGGGGGGGCATAGACAGGAAAGGATCAGTTGCACTAGCCACATAGAGAACTCTGGTAGGATTCATAAGGTGTGTGTGTTTTAATTTAGGCGACAAAATTAAAGGATTTAGGTTTGTAGTACAAATGGAACCGTAATTCTGTTTCTTTTTGTACCTTTGTACTCACTTGTGAACGAATAAGCAAAAAATTTAATCACAGAAAAACGCCTTTAAACCAACCATGCTTATGAAAATTAAAAAATTGTTACCTTACCTCCTCATCTCTTGTCTAGGAGCCTTCTTACTGTATCGAATCTATGGGCAGGTCAACTTAAAAGAACTGATAGAAACATTTAAGGAGGTGCGTATCGAATGGGTGATCTTGGCGACGATCGCTCACTTGATCAACCACTATTTACGCGCTTTTCGTTGGCAACGGCTGGTTGCTGTACAAGGATATACGCTTTCCGTCCTTGACTCTTTTTTGGGGGAGATGAGCGGTTTTTTAATTAACCTAGTGCCCCCACGTATGGGCGAGTGGATGCGGTGTGTGATCTTAAAGCGTCTGAAGGGTATTCCTATCAGTGTGTCTTTTGGGGGAGTGATTGTAGAGCGTCTCTTAGACATCTCTCTTTTTATACTCTTGTTTACGTTCACCGTTGGCCTAGAGTTGGCTACAGGCTCGAAGATGTTGACGAGTTTGTGGGGAAGGGGTACGCCTATGGGAGACCATAAGATCTATTATGTAATCGGGGGAGGAGTAGCTGCCTTGCTCTTTTTAGGGTTGGCTTATAAGTGGAAAGCGCATCTAAAGCAGATAATATGGATGAAAATAAGCGCTTTTGTCAAAGATGTGATGGAAGCTATCCGTCAGATGAGAAGGTGTAATCGCCTGATGCTATTGAGCTCTAGTTCGTTTATTCTCTTTTTCAACTTCTTGGTGGAGTATCTTAGCTTTTATGCGATCGAGGAAATCAACATCTCTTACAAAGGGGCATTGTGGGTGTTTATAGCTATGACGGTGGGGATGGCCATCCCTTCACCTGGAGGACTAGGAACCTATCACGCAGGGGTGATGACGGTGTTGTTGGCACTGGGTACGGAACCTAAATACGCCATTGCCTACACGACGATCACTCACTCTATCCAAATCTTCAACGCTGTGGTGGTAGGTGGGCTCTCTTTCTTGACGGCGAATGTATTGGCGCGCAGACGAAAAAATGAAGAATAAGGACGTGTCGCAAAGTTTTCACTGTAGATGTTCCTCTCCCCTAGAAAACCGAGAGACATCTAGTGAAGAGATCTACCCTCTTGCCTCAGTGTCTTAATCTTTTTAAATTGACCTTTTCTAAACATACGCATTACCTCAAATCCTGCTATGGTGGCACGCCCTGAAGCAAACGATTTAAAGCCCAAGGTTGGCTTCGTTAAA
>JBCCFU010000012.1:0-13617 GCA_039029575.1 Bacteroidota bacterium
ATCTTTTTATGGGAATGACTTTTTTTCTTTTTCCTGCTCGAGGAAATACTTCGTATGAGCTTCAGATAAAAGGATTGGAGGAAGGTAAGACGCTGACTTTATTATATTTTTTTGTCAAGAAAACGGAGGAAAAGCTAAGAGAGGATGAAGTAGAACAGAAAAGGATAGAGACGAAAATGTTAAATTTTTCCGAGTTCGTTGAGCTAGGCAAACAGTATGGGTCAAATGATTTTTTTCGACGACTGTTTAATAAGTTCCTTGACGAGATTGGCAGGATGGTAGAGAAATATAAGCTATCTAGTTTTAGTTTTGAAGCACCGATCAGTAAAGATGGAAATCCATTTTCTTTTACAATGAAAGGGAAAAAGACAAATACAGCGCCTACGTCTTTGATTAATCGAGGAAAGGAAAGTCATTTTTCCCCATATTTTAATCAGCACCAAAAAGCGACCACACTGATGATCACCTCCCCTTGGCCTAAAAAGAACATCTTACTGGTTCCACAACTGCAGGCTACGACGTTATATGGTTTTATCAAACAGGCCACACAAAAGGAACGAGACGACCTTTGTCTACTGCTATTCTCTTTTCTAGCGAAACATAAGGACGGAATCAAAAAAATATCTGTCAATACTAAAAAACCAAGTGAACAAGGGGTAGCACATCTACATATACGTCTCACTCCTAGGTTGGGTTTGTGGAGAAAACTAGAAGCTAAAAAAGTGATTGCAAAGACTGAAGATAAGAAGATCACTTTACCTGAAGACGTGAATGGTACAATCAAGTTAGGAAATCCAATAACTACAGAAGATGAGAATGGCCCTACCAATTATTCGCTTGGAATGGGGATGCTCGTGGCCGCCAGTGTCATAGGAACTGGGCTTTATGCAAAACGTAAGGCCAATATAAGTAAGGAAGAAAAGGCAGATAAAGAAGACGCACAACCTAAGGTATCTTAACGAATTAGCCATTCAATTCAAGGTCAGTACTGGTACCCAAGGGCTACAATAGAGGCCAATGCTGTGCTTTAAGGTTTCTTCTTTTGCTCCAACATCGCTATCGCTATTTTCATGCTGGCTTCCGTCCAACAAGCAGTTGTAATTGCTAAAGGAAAGATCCACTACATCCGTGGCAGCTATAAAATTACCACTAGGACAAAAACTCATTCTTCTACAATTTAAGGGAGGATTTTTAAGAAAAACGAATTTTTTCCCCTCTTCTCTATCGTAAAAGCAGATATTAGAACTTGCACCACCATAGACTAGATAGCTCCCTTGAGGGCTGTATTGCGTTCTACATAAAACAAAGTCTACGTTTTCGAATTTTTTTAGCAACTTATATTTTTTCCGTGTAAGGTCAAGCTTCCAAATAATTAGAGGTCCATCTAAGATACTACCAGCAAGCTCTTCCCCATTGGGGTGCCAGGATAGTTCGTAAATCTCTTTTTTATCTCCGTCATCGATGGTAGTGAGTAGTTTGGGCTTCTTAGGTTTTTCAATATTCCATATTTTGACGCTACCGTTTCTACCAGCGACTGCCAGATAATTTCGATCAGGACTGCATTCACAACAACTCACGATGCCTTGTGCTGGATTAAAGTATCGCAAAATGTCTATTCTACCATTAAGTACTTGACAGATAGGAATGGTGTGGTCTTCACAGCTAATAAATAAGGTGTCGTTGTTTCCACATGATATTCCAGAAAAAAAACCATCGGTATTCAACTTTTTACTTAAAAGCTTTTTTTCTTTTGGATACCATATACGCAATGTATTTTCCACATCTCCAAAAGCCACGTATGTACCTTTAAGATCCCATACAAGCTGGGAGGTTTCGCATGAATGTTTTAGTTTATGGGCTATCTTGAAAGTTTTTAGGTTGTATATGCCTACCCTCCCTCCTTCTGCAGTAAAAGCGATGGACATACTCTTAGGGTTGTATTGTACAGCCATAAGAGCGTGTTCTACTTTCAATCTAAATAAACATTTCCACTGCTTAGGATCTTTATCTTGACGTATATAATGACTAATCAAGGTCTCGATCTCTTTAGGAAGAGAAGAGCCTCTACGCTCCAAAACGTGCTGGTAATAGCCGCTTACTAATAAGGTTCGGCTGGCATCTGTCAGGGTGAGACTAAGGTCAACGGGCTGACTAGCATTGACAAGAGAAAGAGGACAAAGAGAGAAGCTAATGAAGTAGAGGCATCTTCTGAACATAGGAAGTAGGGCTTTGAAAGATTAATAAGTGTAAAGATAATAAAATTATGTGACATACAAGCGAGCACTTGCAAGGTCAGCAGCAAAAAGTTATCATCATCGAGCAAAATCGACGAAACAACATGAGGAGTGCCCATAGGAAACGTCCCAAACAAGAGAAAAGAGTCGATCTTTGGTTTAAACTTTTATAATAGAGTGTATTTTTTCTTTTTTTTTTTTTCTATCTTTGCCTTGATTTTGAGCCCTTCTTTCAAGTAGAAAGGAGATATATAACCTTAAGCAGTTTATGAAAAAAATACTTTTTTACGCTTTTTTTTTAAGCTTTTCCCCTGTTTTAGGAGAGACAAAAGAAGAAAATTCTGATGATAACAAGAGTCAGACAGAATCTCCCGATCAAGTTTATCTCACTTCCAAGGAATATTATAATGACTACTTAAAAGACCCTAGGTTGAAGACAGAAGCGCTTAAAGGTTTGACCATCGAACAAAAAGTTGATGTCGCAGAACAAGCTTTCAAAGACAATAAGTATATGATGCTAAAGAGTACGGTCATATTACAGCTTTGGAAGAACTTCGGTATAACCTTCTTTGCTATCTCTTGGATGGTTGCACAACCTATTATCATACAGCCTATAATGAAAGCTATTGTAAATACTTTTTTCAGCAACATTGACAATCATGATACATTTAGAAAAGATTCAGTCTATAGCTTCTTGCGTATCCTAGGATCGATGGGTGGACTTATCTACCCTAAGCTACTCGTACTTGACCAAAACGAAGATTATGATAGAATACTAAATACTCATGGAATACAAGCTACGAATGTAAAAAAACTTCGATACCTAGCTCAAATTCACTACAAATATAATAGCAAAGCGGATATCTTAGCCGAAGCTTTGAGCATGGCATTGTTCCAAATGATTCTTTTCTTTATGGTTACCCCAAACTTGCTTTCCCTTAGCATAGCTACATTGTGGGCAATGTTGTCCGACATGCCTGTACATTCTACATCCACAGTTCTATTCATAGCACTTATATTCTCCATTCCAAAGTTCATGAAATATGATACACTCATCATACGTCCCATAAAGTTTTTGCTTAGCAGCAAAGCAATGAAAGCAGACATAATGGAAGGTTCTGAACTCTTGTTCGTACGTAAAAGAGCAGAGGGATTACTTACGGAGGAGCAAACAGAGCTCATTATCGAAGCATTCATTGATGCCCGTAAAAACCCTGAAAAGATGGCATATCTTTGGAACTTTGTTTCTGTCGTCGTGGCACTCCCCTCAAAGGAAGAGATGGATCAGCCTCAAGACACGAAACTGATCACTGATGCTAGAAACTTCCTCTACTACCCCGAAGAAGGGCAAGAGCTAGCCAGGCGGATAGCTGTCAGGTGCAAGCATGGAGTACGTATGAATCCTATCCTTATAGAAGGTCCTCCTGGGGGGGGATAAAAACCTTTTTGCACGCAACTTAGCGAAAGAAATAGATGCAGACTTAGTCATTCTCTCTACAGCAGTACCTATTAAAGAGTTAGAAGGAGAAAGGCTTTCTTCCAAAGGACCAGGTAGCCTCGGTGCCATTGGCGAGGCACTCCTAAAAAAGAAGCCAGGAAGGGGCTTGATTATCCTTTTTGATGAAGTTGACAACTCAGTCAAAAGCAAACAAAGGGCATTGCGTGAACTATTTCTCAAGCTCTTAGATCCAGCAAACAATGGACGCTACCATCTCAAATACTTAGGCGGTGAGAGGAAAAAAGCCGCGGAGGTAGCCCTTCCTTTAGTGATTATCCTAAATTCTAATGACTCAATAGCAGAACTTTCCCCACCACTAGCTAACCGATGTGATAATAAGCGATTTGGTGGCTATTCTTGGGAGCAAAAGAAAGATATGGTACTCGGAGAGGTATATGACCTCTTGCGAAGGGTATACTGCGACAGTGTTGGTATATCCCCTGATATGCTTACAAAAGAGGATTATCAAAGAATAAGCGACCTCATTGATAAGATGGCAGAAGAAGACAAACAAAAGCCTAGCGATAAAAAAGATCCAGGGATGCGAAAAGTAGACGCAAAAGTTAAAAGAATGTTAGAGCTTATCAAGATAGATAAAGTAGAAAATGAATCTCCCGAAGAAGAAGAAGAAGAATCTATTTAAGGATTAGTTTACCTATCCCACTCTTATTGAACCCATAATAAAACTATGAAAATATTATCAAATTTGACATTCCTACAAAGCAGAAAAAAGCGTGACTCTCTTGTTCACGCTAAAAGTATCTTTCTAAAGATAACTTTTGTCATCGCAGCTTGCTTTCTACTCACACAACCAACAAACCTCAGAGCAGATGAAGTAGGCGAGAAGTGGGTCAAAGAAAACCTAAACTTTCTTACTGAAAAGGACACTTACAAAAGATACCTAAAGAATCCAATTTTCGAAACTAAGGAATTTAAACAATCACCAGAAAAAAAACAGAAAGAGGTACGCAAACAACTCTTTCTCGACACGAAGTACAGTGTCTTCAAAAGAAAGCAGCGTGTCATATTCATGAGAAGCGTTGTAGGTCTCGGACTAATCGTACTTTTTTCGATTTTCATACCCTTGATGCGCTACCTTGCACAAAAAGATCCCAAAACCTTCTGGAAAATCATAGAAAAGACTGGCTTGTTAACAAGAGAAAACTATATGGAAAAGTTAGAGACGATTGGTATAATCGGAAGTGGTCTTGGTGCTCTTGCTAAGTTCTCTCTCAATAGCTCCTTCTTCGTTGATCAGGAGAGAAGGTTCTACTTCTCTGACATGGAGATTATTCAGAGACCTCCTCTGGAGGAGAGGGAAAGAAAAATAACAGCAGGTATACAAAACTCTACTTCAGTACTAGAAAGCTTTCTCTTTTATGTCATCTTCAAGTTTCTCCTTGGCGTACCCGAAACATTTACCCAAAGCATTGTGTTGATTGCCTGGCCTGCCATTAGTGTCCCATTTTTCTTACCCTATTTCCTTTACTTCTACTTTATCCCTCGAGTAAAAAAACCATTTTTGCTTTTGTGGTATGGTAAAAATGAACTTTTCGTCGACCCCATGGAAGAGTTAGAGCTTTTGTATATTGAGAAGCAGGACGAACTAAGTGAAGAGTTGCAAGACAAAGTCATCGAGCCAATGTTGTTTGAAGCACGCAGATTCTCTGAAAACCAAGTTCATCTCAAAGCTTTCCTCGAAGAAGTGCTATACCTACCCACCAGAAAGCAGACAACAAGCATAGTTAAAAGTCTACCGAAGAAACCAGACCTTTCTAAGTTTCAAGACTATGACAGATATGTACAGGACGAAGTGCGACTGCTTTATCACCGCTCACGAGAACGTAGAAAAATGGAACCAATACTGCTGGAAGGTCCTGCAGGAACAGGTAAGTCACACCTTGTTCATGCATTTGCCGACCTTGTGAATGCAGAAATAGCCATGATCTTCTTGACAGGTAATACACGTAAAGATATCATGGGCGAAGCTGGCAATGGGAGAGACCCAGGTAATATTGGTTTGTTGGCAGAAGCACTCTCGAACGCCTCGAAAAGAGCTATTGAAAATGGCAAGGACTCCCTTATTCTCTTCTTCGAAGAGGGAGGACAAGCCCTGCAAAGTGAATACAAAGAAGAGATAGAGCAACTCTTACTAGAAATCCTAGAATCAAGTACCGCCTCTTTCAAGAGCCCTGCCTTGGGTGACTATGACATCCCACTCCCTGTGATTATCATCATAACATCCAACCACAAAATTGAAGGGGCACTTGCTAACCGTCTTACTCCAATAAAAATAGAAAAAGTAGCCTGGAAAGTGAAAAAGAAACTCTTGCAACGTAAAGAAAACATGGATAAATATTGTAAAAAGGTAGGCTTTGATCCTAAAAATCTTACACAACAACATAAAAAAGACATCGCAAAGATCCTCGAAGAGATGGAAAAAGAAGACCCCGACTCAGAAAAAGACCCAGGCCTAAGACAAGCGATCCTACGTATCGAACAATATCTTGAATATAAACAATATGAAGAAGAGCTTGAAGAGATGAAGAGAATCTTTGAAAAAGCTAAAGGAAAAAACTAAAGACTAACAAACTACTCTTCATTACTTATCCCAGCTTATATGAAGCATCCTTTAGGTTTGCCTATAGAAAAATTCAACCCACAGGCTCTCTAATTTCAGACTACCAAAACCACCAACACACACCTTTCACCATAAAAATAGAAATCGATTAAGAATCCTGAATTCGGAATTCGAAAATAAAAGCCCTATCTTTGTCTACTATCGTACTCCCTAATCTGAATACATCATGAAAACAAATAACTCTTCCATGAAAAATAAATACCTGCCACTGCTACTGATTTTAGGGGTTATATGTGCTGTCGCTTCATTTAACTACTTTAGACTTAAAAATCAACAGGAGCGTCCAGAAATCAAATACGAAGAGCTGGAAAAGTTTTTGAAGGAGAAGCAAGTAAGCAAAGTCGTGTTAGTAGCCAACAAGCTATACGTAAGAGTATACATCCGCCCCCACCATATACGAGAAAATCATAAAGCCCTCTTCAAATACATGAACAACACGTATGACAAAGAAGAAGCTTACTACACGATACAAATCGACAATACCTACACTTTTTACGACCAATACCTAAAAATGAGACAAAGGTTAAAAAAATCGCCTATTGTCGACTATAAAACCATCAACGAATACAATCGTTTCTCAGGCATCTTAGACTGGCTGAGTTCTCTTTTCTTTATTTTGATGATTTTGTTCTTCTTGTTTGGTCGTGGGTTAATGCAAAGTGGTCCAGAAGGTCGATACTTCGGCATACTAAAGTCCAAAGCTATCCTATGGGGCAAAGACCGTAAGGTAAACATCACCCTCAAAGACGTGGCAGGCATGGAAGAAGAAAAAGAAGAAATTACAGAAATCATCGACTTCCTGAAGAATCCAGATCAAGCCAAAAGTCTTGGCGGACGTATACCAAAAGGGGTTTTACTCTCAGGATTGCCGGGCACAGGAAAGACACTCCTCGCAAAAGCCGTTGCAGGAGAAGCTGAAGTCTCCTTCTTCTCCGCATCAGGTTCTGACTTTACCGAAATGTTCGTCGGTGTCGGTGCCTCACGTGTAAGAAACCTCTTTGAAGAAGCACGAGAAAATGCGCCATGTATCATTTTTATCGATGAAATAGACGCTATTGGTGGTGCACGAAACAACCGCCGCATCCAAAACCAAGAGCAAGAAAACACACTAAACAAACTTCTTGCCGAACTAGACGGTTTTGGATCAAAAGACGACATCATCCTTATTGGCGCTACCAACCGCCCAGAAGTACTCGACGATGCCCTCACACGTCCTGGCCGATTTGATCGACATATTACCATCACCCCACCCCACCTAGAAGGTCGTGTACAAATTTTCATGTACCACATCCGGGCAAACAAACTCAAAGTAGCTAAGAAAATATCCTTTGAACAACTGGCCACCCAAACACCAGGTTTTGTCGGAGCCGACATCGCCAATACATGCAACGAAGCCGCCCTCTTGGCCGCAAGAAAAAAGAAAACCAAAATCGAAATGTCAGACTTCCAAGAAGCCATGGATCGCGTCAGCATAGGCCTAGAGAAAAAAAGTAAGGTCATCTCCCCCAAAGAAAAGAAAATCGTAGCATGGCATGAAGCTGGTCATGCCGTTGCCGCTTGGTTCCTAGAACACGCCTCCCCACTCGTTAAAGTAAGCATCATACCCCGCGGACCTGCTGCCCTTGGCTACGCCCAATACCTTCCCAAAGAACAAGCAATTTATCAAGAAGACCAGCTGAATGACAAACTCTGCACCCTCTTGGCCGGTCGAGCAGCCGAAGAACTCATATTTGGAAAGATATCGACAGGCGCGGGCGACGACCTAGACCGTAGCACGCTCCTAGCCTACAACATGGTCACAAGATATGGTATGAGTAAAGAAATAGGACACCTATCTTTTCGCGATAATCAAGAATACTATGTTCAAAAGCCTTACTCTAATGCCCTTGGCGAAACAATAGATAGTGTGGTACAAGAGATGGTCACAACACAGTACGAAAGAGCCAAAAAGAAACTAAAAGACAATTATGATACCTTTCAAGCTGTCGCAGAAGAACTCCTAAAAAAAGAAATACTATTTACCCAAGATATTGAGAAAATAGCTGGTAAGCGCCCTTTTCCACAACAGGAAGAAACTACCAAACCGAAGAGAAAATCCAAAACAAAGAAAGTTAAACAAAGCTAATTCTTACTCCCCCAACATCCTCTCTCTCACCAAAGCACACGTTCGTTAGTATATCACCCTAGTATAAAACTGTGGAAGATTCAACAAAAGAAGAAGCACGCTCCTCGAAGTTATCATCCTCCTCCACCCTTTGCCCAAAAACCCCCCAATTCTTCGCACCACTTTTTAACACTCCCTATCCATGCATTACTTGGGGGAAAAAAGGCGTGTAAATTTTTTGTGGATACCCCAAGGATTCTTCCTATAATTTTCTTCTCAGAACGCCAAAAATTTTTTCTTCATTTTTTTACCCGCTTACAAAAAGGGGAATTCTTGCGCACAAAAAATAGCGGTTTGTTGATGGAAAAAACAGTTCGCTTTAACGGTCTCCTTTTACTTCAAAACTCGGGGAATTTTAGGATGATATTTGAATCTATCATTTCTTTTTTTCTCAACTCGGAAGAAAAAATTTTTTCTTCATATCCCCTTGACAATAACAACAGTTTATTAAATAAAATTTTATTATAGTTTATTTGTAGATACCTGCAGCTACGTCCTTGAGGAAATTCACGATTTTCCTCCTTTCGTTTATTTTTCACCGAAATTCACTCTCTCTTTCTTTGATGATTTCTAGCTGAATAGTTCGATGTGACGTTCTAAAAAATTAGTACTTTTGCCCTATGAAATTATTACATGAAGCGTTGATGAAAATCCCAGATATTGGCTATAGGAAAGCAAAGCTCCTTTATGAAGAACTAGGGCTAGAAACAGTAGCCGATTGCCTTACTTTCTACCCATATAAATACGAAGACAGAAGCGAGGTTTATGACATATCAGATTTGTCAAAACACAAACATCCTGTGGGCACCGAAGGCATCATTGAAGATACGAAAGTAGTAGTCACAAAAAGTAAGAAAAGGTTTGTAGCACTGCTCAAAAAAGCAGGAAAAAAAGTCGAGCTCGTTTGGTTCAATAGGACAGAATGGTGGAGAAAGGAGGTACAAACAGGACATCGTTATTATGTTTTCGGTCAGGTGAGAAAAAATAAAGGTAAGCTCTCAATGACACACCCCGAGATCGTGAGACTAGGCCCAACAACCGTACTTCCCAAAGGCATCCTTCCCATATACTCGACAACCAAAAAGCTCCTGGAAGCCAACATCGACAACACCTTCATTACAAAAGTGCAGCGTATGCTTTCAAAAAAAATAATTCCTTTCTTAAATGAAACACTACCCCAGCAACAACTAGAGAACCACGCCCTCATGCCACGAAAAGAAGCACTTTCTTATATCCACTTTTCCCCAAGTAAAAAACTTTTGGCAAGAGCACGTTATCGGCTCAAACTAGAAGAACTCATCTACTTACAAACCCATCTCCTACAGTGCAAAAAAAATAGGAAGATCCTATCAAAAGGCATGACTTTCAAGGAGGCTTCCCTCCTGAAGAAATATTATGATCACCATCTCTCTTTCACTTTGACAAACGACCAAAAGAAAGTTATCCGAGAAATATGCAAAGACATGAGAAGCGGGAATCAGATGAACCGTCTACTCCAGGGCGACGTAGGTAGTGGAAAAACCATTGTTGCTTTCCTTTCTGGGCTTGTTCCCCTTTCTAGCGGAGCACAAGTAGCCCTCGTTGCACCAACAGAAGTTTTAGCTAAGCAACATCAAGAGAAGCTAAAACCAGAAGCAGCCAAGCTAGGACTTTCCTTAGCACTCCTGACAGGCTCAACCTCAAGCAAGGAGCGAAAACAGCTCCTAAAGCAACTTTCAGAGGGTTCCCTCCACATAATTGTCGGTACCCATGCCCTATTACAAGAAGATGTCCGCTTTACCCAGCTAGGACTTGCTATCATTGACGAGCAACACCGCTTCGGAGTGGTACAGAGGGCCAAATTATGGAAAAAAAACACCACCTTCCCTTGTCCTCATATTCTTGTCATGACCGCCACACCTATTCCTCGAACCTTAGCCAAAGCTTTGTATGGAGACCTAGATGTTTCCTGCATTAAAGAAAAACCTGCTGGAAGAAAGCCCATACTCACCACTCATTACTACGATCGGCATCGCCTGGTAGTCTTCGAGCGTATGCGTGAGGAACTTGCCAAAGGTCATCAAGTGTATATAGTATATCCCAGGATCCTCTCTTCAGACGGAGAGGAGGAGAATAAGGACCTTATGGATGGCTATGAAAGCATATCTCGTGCCTTTCCCAAAGTACCTATTAGTATTTTGCACGGCAAGATGGTCCCTACAAGTAAAGCTTTTGAAATGTCTCGCTTTGTAAAAGGAGAGACAAAAATCATGGTAGGAACTACCATTTTAGAAGTAGGCATCAACGTACCCAATGCTACAACGATGGTCATAGAAAACGCTGAGTCTTTCGGGTTGGCCCAGCTTCATCAACTACGTGGAAGAGTTGGGCGCGATGAAAAACCATCTTACTGCCTCCTGTTAACCAAAGACACCCTCTCTACCAAGGCACGCCAACGCATAAATGCTATGGTACGAACCAACGATGGCTTTGAAATTGCCCAAATAGACCTTCAATCACGCGGTCCTGGCGACATTTTGGGAATACAGCAGAGTGGACTCTATAACATGAAACTAGCTGACCTTACAAAAGACAAACATATCATAGAAAAAGCACATACCATCGCGCAGGAAATCATAGAAGCTGACCCATTTCTCTCAAACCCCGAAAACAAAGCTCTTAAGCAAGCCTTAGAACACTTAGTAGAAAAGAAAAACTGGAGTATTGTAAGCTAAAATATAATACCCCAACTAAGACAGTTCATTAGGTTTGCAATCTCTACCTTTCTATGTAACTTTGTTACATGATTAACAAGCGAAAAATCTGCTTGTGTTTTGTTTTAGTAGTTAGCATAAGCCCAACAAACGCAAAGGTAAAAGCAAAAGCAAGGGTAAGAAGGTTACAACCTTCTCAACAGAAAGTGCCCAAAAGAGGATTTGCTATGCTAAGAAAACACAGCAACGAAATATTTTTTCTAACCTCTTTTTGTGGAATTTTAGGCTCTTTTTTATATACACTGCTAGCCTATAATACTCAGGTGAACCTACCGAACACCCCATCATTTATTGGCTTTATAGCCGTCATATCTTTCATAGTAGGACTCATGATTTCATACACTTATTATGTAAAGTTTGGAAAAAATAGTGTTTCAAAAAAAAGCCGTAAAAGAATGCTTAAGCGTAACAAAAATATGGTCAAGCGAGTAAAAAAAGAAATATCCCCGAAAAGTCCGCTAGATCAGCCCCTGCGTCACTTTTCAAACGGCGAGATAGGAATAACAGACAAACTAATTGAGAAACTAAAAGGTCAAGGTTTTTCGAAACTAGGAGACTTGAGTGACCTTTCTGAAGTACGTCTAAGATCACTTGGCTTTAGTGAAGTACAAACAAAAAAGTTTAAGCTTTTCCTAAAGAAAATAAAGGGAAAGATGCAGAAAGAGAAAGAAAGACTCTTGCCAGAAATCGATCAACAAAGCCGGATACTTAGCATGGTAAGCAGGACAAAGCCAAAAGATCTCGCCCTACTTCTAGACCTCGTCCTTTTACTCTTGTTGCTTTTGAGTGCTTTTTATGGGTATAGAAAAGGTTTTTTTGCACAGTTTATTCCGCTTGGTTTGATTTTTCTCTTTTTGAAAGACGTACAGCTTTTCTTTGTGGAGCTGCAAATCATGCTGATGAACTTTTTTCCAGACAAGAGCGACCAAGCTATCTACTTCCTTGCAGGTGTCTTGCTTTTCTTTGGCTTCTTTTTGATCATATACATCGTCGATCGCGTATTTAACCAAATACTGCGCGTTACATTTTTTGGCTATGTAGACGGTCTTTTAGGTGCTCTTATGGGCGCCTTGCAAACAGTGCTTTTTTTAGCTGTGGTAATCTGGCTTATGATTGTAAACAAGATAGAGGTACCAGAAAAATATGCACAAGAAACGTTTATATATAAGACGATCAAGTCATTTATTCCAACTTGTTTGTCACTGATCAAACGCTTTTTCCCTGAATACGCAACCTTCAATAAGTAACCTAGCTACTAGCCCGCAAGAGCCGTTCGTTGATCACACGTCCTAGCCCCTCTTGGGGAAATACCGGAGCGATGATAAGGTCAGCTCCTCGACTGTCTAGGATGTGCAACACTTCAAAGAGTCTCTGCGCTGCTTCCTCAAGAGATCCTTTAGGAGAGAGGATGATTTGTTTTTTGTGTGTGATTTTGTCTAAATGTGTATCAAAGCAGAGCACCACAACGTCAAAAGCCTTGTACTTTTCTGCCAAAATAGGTAAATCGCCAACGATTATAGGTGTATGAGGTGAATAGTGCTTCTTAGTTCGTCCAGGAGTGAGATGTGCCTCTTTTTCAGAATAAGGTAAGCTTATAACAGGACTCCCTATGACTGCCTCGATTTCTTCTTGTGTAACGCTTCCTAGCCTGTAAATGATGGTTTTCCCCTTTTCAAAGCCAACAATTGTAGACTCAAGTCCCCTTTTGCACGTTCCTCCGTCTAAGACGTAAGGCACCTCACTCCCAAGCTGTGCTCTCACGTGCTCCACTTTCGTAGGACTGATGTATCCGAAAGGGTTTGCACTAGGAGCTACCAGTGGAAATGGAAGCCTTTCAAGGAGCTCTTGTGTCAAAGGGTGTTTTGGAACACGTATGCCCACTTTTGGTAAACCTGCGTTCACAATATGTGGAATCAAAGCACTCTTATCTAATAAAAGCGTAAGTGGCCCAGGCCAAAAGTGTTTTGCCAGGTGCATAGCATCAGAAGGCATGTGCGTTATAAGCGGCATAACGCGCGTTATGTTACAAGTATGTACAATCATGGGGCTTGTTAACGGCCTCTTTTTTATACTAAAGACCTTATTTACTGCAGAAGCATTGTATGCATCTGCCGCGAGGCCGTATACAGTCTCTGTAGGAATGCCAACAACCTGTCCATCCTCTAAAAATTTTATGGCTTTTGAAATGATCTTTTCTTGCATATGTTAAGAATGTTGCGAAACTATTTATACTTGTTCACAATTAGTGAAACACTAAAAATTGATTTTCAAAAAATCAAAAGATTTTTTTTCTTTGGCAAAAATAGTTTATATATTCTTCCTGTAAG
>JBCCFU010000013.1:0-13492 GCA_039029575.1 Bacteroidota bacterium
AGAAAAGCAATCCATATGTATGCCTACCGTTATTATTCACTGTGAGGGGGAAGTAACACCAAACAAGACAGTCTTATGGAATAGTATTCGCATGAGTCTTCTTGAGTTAGGGATATTAAAAAATTATACGCAATATGCTGGGGTTGCGATGAACGAAAGATCAGAATTTTTTAAAACAATTAAAAACACCCCTCAATTGGCCACACACCTACAAATACAATGGCTCCTAAACGCTCGAGATTGCCTTATTCATTTGCGAAAAGATTTGCTGTACCTAAATAATCATAAGTTTCGAAAATCCTTTGGAATTTTCGAATTCGAGGTCGATCTTTTGATTAATGATGAACTTGACTATAAAGTGCTACTAGAAGAACTTAAATTGATGTATGGTGAATCTAAGTTCGAATATTCTATTTATGAGAAGCTAGATGAGAAGCGAGAAATGGATAGGTATCTCAAAGGCGAAAAAATAGAGCATATACTATACTATTTCCTTCAGAAGACAAGAAAAGCCAAAGGCATGAAAGCAAAAGAGATTATACTATAACTAAACGCTACCTAGCTGGCTATCCCCTCTCCCTCACAAGAGAGAAGTACAACTAATCACTTTATTGGTATAATAAAAAGCAAGCCCTCCCCCTGCTCCATAGCTCCTCCCCCAAGCCCTATGCCAATAAGGCAAAATGAATAACAAACTTATCTTCTATTTTAGAGAAAATGCTTACCTTTCCGGCAACTTTTAATGACATACTTTAAAATTACTTAACAACACACTCTATGATAACCTTTCCACTATACAAATTGATTCAACGATCCCTTCTTGCCAGCATGCTTCTTGGCCTCTGCACGGCCACAACCCCTTTGATGGGGGCATCAGATCTAGCTCCTTCTCAGAAAGTCGAATACATCGATCAGCAGGTAGGCGATTACTATCAATCACAAGGCATAAACGACTATTTCGACAATAACGGTAAAGGAAAATTTAGAGAATATTGTGAAGCGGAGGGATATGATACTGAAACTATTATAGAAGAACTAGACGGAGATATAGAAGATTGTGGATTTTTGGAATTTGATGATAACTTTCCTTTGCCAAAAAACAATACTAGTGATGAACGAACGTACATTTTTAATAAAATAAAGGAGATTGTATACCCTGAAATTAATTTTTTATCTTTATACTTTAGTAAGGACTATTTTGTTTTAAAAAACAAAACTATTGATGAACTAAGTTCCTTTTATAGTTATAAGAAGTGGTCATCCCTTACCGGCAAAATAGATGCTGGGTTAGCTTTTTACTATCTATGGCTAAGAAGAGGCGACTATTTCGACGATGACAATAAAGGAAAATTTAGCAAATGGTGTGAAGAGGATGGATATGATGCTGAAACTATTATAGAAGAACTCGACGGAGATATAGAAAATTGTGGCTTATTAAAATTTGATGATAACTTTCCTTTACCTTCTTTTATGAAGTATAGGACAGAAGTTCAGAAACGAGCGTTCACTTTTGCTTTATTTAAGAAGTTAAGAGAGTGTGAATCCTTTAAGTGTTATAATACAGAAGAGTTAATCATTAATATAGAACAGATGATCAAAGAAATCTATGATGAACTACAAATACAAGAAGAATTTAAGGAGCTAAAGGTGCTACTGGAGTGTTCTGATAACGAAGTAAAAAAGGACTATCTTATCCCTGGATACTTAAGATTGATAGGTAATAGGCCGTGTTGTCAAGACTTGATAAACCTTGTTTTAACATATTACCCCCTTTTAACTGCTACTAAAGTTTGTGGCGCAGAGAAGATTAGAGAGGAGGACTTAAAAGCTCCCAAAGCAACGCTTGATGAGCTAAAAAATGAACCTTTGACTAGCTATGAAGTATCTTTTATAGTTTCAGAAGAAAGAAAAAGCTGTTTGATTTATGGATACTTGCGGGAGATGGGGATCTGGGAAAATAAGCTCTCTCAAGTACTGATAGACCTTATTAAAGAATATTGGTGGTATGATGACGACCTACACTTTCCGCATTCTTTCAAGCTATCTAGGGATAATATAGAAAAAATTATAAAATATAACAATTACATAAAATATAACAATTACTATGAATGCTTTTACGATTGCCTTTTGCTATTAGAAACTGAACCGAAGAAACCCATCGCTCGAGCCATACTCGATATAAGAGAACTGTCAAGGCAAGAATTGCCTTTGTTTTTGTATGATGTAAGGCCAGATTACCTGGATTCCGAAGATGATGACAATGCTGAAACAGAACAACCTTTGGTTTGTGTTAGAGAATCCGAGAATGCTGAAAACATTTTAGAAGAAATAAAAAGATTGAAAATTTCTCGAGAAAAGCAATCCATATGTATGCCTACCGTTATTATTCACTGTGAGGGGGAAGTAACACTAAACCATACAGTGTCATGGAATAGTATTCGCATGAGTCCCCTTGAGTTAGGGATATTAAGTGGTTATATGTCCAAGACTAAGATGGCGATAATGGACGAAAGATCAGAATTTGTTAAAACAATTAAAAACACCCCTCAATTGGCCGCACACCTACAAATACAATGCCTCCTAAACGCTCGAGACTGCTTTAATCATTTGCTAAAGGATATGAAGGCCCTAAAATGTCATTACAGGTTTCTAGTACCTTCCGCAAGGTACTCCTTGGAGGTCGGTTTTTTGGTTAATGATGAACTTGACTATAAAGTGCTACTAAAAGAACTTGAATTGATGTATGGATCTAAATTCGAATATTCTATTTATGAGAAGCTAGATCAGAAAATAAAAAAGGAAGAGCATTTCGGGGACGAAGATGTAAGTGATGTACTATACTATTTCCTTGAGAGGGCAAGAAGAGCTAAAGGCATTATACTATAACTAAACGCTACCTAGCTGGCTATCCCCTCTCCCTCAGAAGAGAGAAGTACAACTAATCACTTTATTGGTATAATAAAAAGCATAAAAAAGTGCTGCCTTAGAGAGAAAAGGGTACTGCTGTATGTTATGCCTGGACGCTACAGGCTAATATCAATTGGTTTTTCGGCAACTGTGTTGAAAAGGCTATGCGTAGTAAGATAACCCTAATTTTTTGTGTACGTAATAAGATAGTATATAGAAAGAGGCTAAAATCTGAAAAAACAAACAATAAAACTCTATGAACGTTTTATATCCAATATGCGTACACGTAATAAAAATCAAAGAATAGACATAATAGCCTATGATAAAGGTTGTGTTGCACCAGAGCTTTGCAATGGCGTACACAGCTCGAAAGGCTAATCATACCGTAGTAAATTGGAAGTCATGGAAGTCATTGAAAAGTGAGGAAGTTGTAGATAAACTTAAAAGAGGCACAGACTATTTTATATCCTATTTAAAGAGACACCAAGAAAGCCTTATTAGAAATTTAGGAAAAGATAATGCGCTATTTTTATTTCTTAAGGAAAATTTGAGTAACATTTTTATGCAAGCTATTACAGCCCAAAAGATCCAGCCAAACAAAAGATTTAATTCAATTCTTTCATCGGCTATTAAAATAGCACTAAGTACTGGAATTTTTAAATTTTATTATGAAGATTTTTACACCTACTATCTCCTTCCTCGCTTTGTGCAATATAAAGTAGCAGGCGTAGAGTACCTTGCAATAAGAGAAAAATAAGCATAGCGCTTGTTGTAAGGGTTCTTTTTTTGTAATTTTACATATTCACAGAAATATTATAACTTTTCGACATTTTCTTGATAGCTTCCAACGAATAAATCCGTGGGAGGCTATCAGCTAACTTGCGTACGCTGTGTAAAAAAGAGGGTACCCATTTACCTAAGACCTAACTTTCTTAGGAATTGGTAATTATTTTACTAACTTTGCCTTCATATAAAATGCTTTTTTATGCAAAATAGACCTAATTTAATTTTTAGATACTTTCTCAAGGGACTTTCCATTGTCGTTCCTTTTGGGATGACCATCTTTGCTTGTTGGTATGTGGGCAACTGGATCAATACCAATATCATCAATGTACTCTTTGGCTTTTTGATTAACAAGATACCTGCTATGGCTTGGGTGGTGAAGGTCCGTGGCTTGAGTATTCTTCTGACGTGTATAGCGATTGTTTTAATAGGTATGTTAGGGTCTAATTTTTTCGTCTCTCCATTCATTTATCAGCTCGAACAGCTTGTACTTGAAATTCCGGTCATCAATATTTTGTATTCTTATGTAAAAGAGTCTACCTTTGGGTTCGTTGAGAAGCTAAATAAGCCTGTATTAGTGAAATTCCCGTACCAGGGGCAAGAGATACACAAGATAGGCTTTATTACCCAGAGTAAGTTGTATGCGCTGTCTTTAGGGGCTGACCATATGATCGTCTACCTACCACACTCTTACGCTTTTTCAGGAGAAATGGCCGTCTTTCACAAAGATCAAGTCACTTTTTTAGACCTTTCAACGACGGAAGCGATGCGACTGATACTGACAGGGGGACTGTCAAAGATCAAGCGCCCTTTGATCGCTTCAGCAAAGAAAGAGCTTGAAGAAAAGAAGCGATGATATAAGGTGATGTAGCTCAGTTGGTAGAGCATCGGATTGAAGATCCGTGGGTCGCTGGTTCGAGTCCGGCCATCACCACTCTTTTGATACTATTATTGATAAAGGTATTACTTTTTCCTTGTGTCCACATGCGTGGGCAGGTCTTAGAACTTACTGTAAATCGACCGATGGTAAGCACATTTTTCCTGCCACTTGCTTTTAGACGAGAGCACACGCAAAGCTGTGTGTATTCTTGGATGAAAGTCGTAGCCATCTATTAGCTACTTTTATATAGTATCTCTCTATTTTTGGTACATTCACATATCTTCAATTAGAAAGTAGCAGAGATCAGAGAAATTAGAAAAAGGAAATCAGATGTATTTTTGTAGGAGAGATAAATTTGTATTTTTTTGCGTAAAAGTTATTAAGTTTCCATAAAGCAAAAATTAACATAGAACTGTTTATAAAATGAAAAGAAGTAACTTTTTCAGGAAATAACAAGTCCCTGTAGAAAAAAAGAAATAATTTTTTTGTACTTTGGGGTTAGTTTATTAAGTAAAAATTAGAATAGTTAGCATGATTATCAATAAATATTCAAAAAAAGAGTTAAAAGAGTTTCGTGAAATTATCTTAGATAAGATAAGCAAGGCGAAAGAAGAGCTTAACATGCTCGAAGCCTCTCTTACTGAGAATAAGACGAGTTCTTCAGAAAGTGGTGTCATCAAGGTCGATGATAGTGCGGAAGTGGCCGAACGGGAGACATTGAGTGAACTGGCTACGCGTCAGGCTAGGTTTATGAACAATTTGGAGGCTGCTCTACAGCGTATAGAGAATGGTACGTATGGGGTCTGTCGTATGACGGGCAAGCTGATCAACAAGGAGCGTCTTCGGCTGGTTCCTCATGCGACGCTTTCAGTGGAAGCGAAGAATAGTAGGGGGTAAAAAGACCTGCTGACTGCAAGAGAAAGGCGACGCTTCCGACTTCCCTTGTTGCATTGTGTAATCTTTAGACGAGATAAGGTCACGATTTTAAGGAGGGGAAAGTCAGCACAAATTCGGTAAAGCTATCTTCTCCCTGCTTAGAGATACAGTCTATCTTTGTAGAAGAAGCATCGAGTATTAGCTTTACTAGTGCCAAGCCAATGCCTTCGTTGACCTCTCCTCCTGTGGTGAAGCGGAACTTAAAGATACTCGGAAGGATGGTATTAGAGATACCCCGACCATTGTCACGTATGTGAACCTTTCGCTCGCCCTCATCAATCGTTATCTTCATCTCTGTAGCAGCTCCATGGAGGTAAGCATTGTTTAGTAAGTTGACCAACACATTTGGGAAGAAAGCGCGCGTTACCATCGCCTCAAAGTCTTTTTTGCATTCGATCACCACCTTGACCATGGACGTGCGTCTTCTAGGAAGCGTAGGTATAATGTTTTCGATGAGTCCTTTCATGCTCACCCTTTCCGGGGGTATCTGGCTGATCTCTTCGCCCATCACTTTCCTAAAGCGTATAAGCTCTGACTGGATATCCGTGATAGCCGCCCTGATCTGCTCACTGCCGCTTTCCATCGATGTGAGGCTCTTTTTAGAGATAAAGAAACCATGCTCTCCCGCACTGTTTTGGATAGGAGTAAGCCCTTTCATTGCCTTTTCTTGGATATTAGAAAGAAGCGATATCTCTGTAAGTGGTTGTCTTGACTCGTGAGCCACCGCATGGCCAAACACCTGCTTTAGATAGATTTGCCGAGCCATGTGCACCTCGAGGTAGTGACTGAAGAAAAGTACACAAAGCGTTAATATAGCCAAGCCTATGTATCCTCCTATATGATTTTCGCTCCATAACCCTTTTGGAAGTTTACCCATCACCATATACCACCCCCCCCATGCCAGCGTGAGGCCCCCTAAAGTCATCCAAAGAAAAGCGTGGCTGCTCACCAAAAGAGCGAGCAAAGCAAAACTCGTTACAAAGAGAATGTTCGCCAACCCATCATGCACACGCAAGAAAGTCAACGTACCCCCGAACGGTAAGCAGAAAAAGAGAGTTACAAACCAATAGAGTGGAAAATAAGGCTTCAATGCAAAAGGCCAAATACCTTCTAACATCAGCCCCACACACAACGTAATACCTATCAAATAGATCACCGCCATAAAGTCGGGAACACTTGTATCCTCACTTATTCCAATACCACTGCCCAATCCATAGAGAGCAAACATAAAGATACTGAACACCAACGGATGAGCAGGCCTGTGCACCATCGCTTGACGTGTTTGCTGCGCTAAATTCAAAAATCCCTTTAGCTGCTTTTTCATCCACACCCCTAAGCTAGCTCCCTCAGGTTGCCATAACCCCATCGCCATATAGTTCTTGCCCCGCTCCGCCGTAGCAATCCCGCCGTTGATGTAGATGTGAGTCATAAAGTAGGCAAGAAGACCTATCGGAATAGCGACCAAGAAGTAGTCATAGTCTACCCTATGTTGAGTAGCCTTACTCCATCCGAGCAAGAACTTTTGTCCGTACAAAGCCGAAAGATAGGCAACCCCAAAAGCTAAGAAAGACTTTTTGTCTGTCTTCAGACCCATCACACCCAAAATAAATGGGATCATCACAATCACTTGTAAGGCTACCATAGGTCGAAAAAGTGCCCGCTGAATAAGACGAGCACTCTCCTTCTCAACTTGCGTACCTATAATTACTGCCAAAAGACCTATCAGGGCAATACCCAACTTAGCATACTTTAATTGCTTGCGTTCCCCCAGTTGCTTATGCCCGAATAACTTTTTCAAAGGCTCGATAAAACCTTTCACAAGGACGATCCCAATGGTGTGTAAATACGAGTCCACCGTAGAAATCAAGATGCCAATCACACCTAACGAGATCGCATCCATTAACCTCGGATTATTTTTAAATAACTTTTCAATCATGTGACCAAGCACGTTATACTTCACAACCTGCCCTTCCTCTGCTCCTTTCAACTTCAAAAGACTGACAAAGCCAACAATAGAAATCATAAAGATAATCACTCCATAGATGAATATATTTGTATACCAAACCCTCCTTATCTTACTCTTATCCCTGACTATCAACATACGATGGACCAAAGGAGGAGACATCACAAGAGAAAAAGAAAGCAAATTATAATATAACCACGCCTTCACTTGCATAGAAAAGTGAGGATGGTCCAAGAAAGCTAACTTAACAGTATGTTCCTCCGATATTCTTTGGAACAGTTGCTTGATCCCCCCTACTTCACTCACTGACTTCTGGGCCAACCACAACAAAACAATCAAAACCATCACAAACTGCAACACATCTGTATAGCTAACTGCTCGCATGCCACCCAAAGTACTATAGAGTACCACAACGATACCAAAGAATAGTACCGCACTAAAGAAGGACATATTAAATAGCCCTCTGCTAAGCATACCAATCGTCGCAATCTGTATCACAACAGAAATCAAACAAAACAAAATATGCGTTATACCCGCTAAAAGCTGCGCCTTCTCACCATAAAGCTCTCCGATCACACCGTCAAAAGTATGACTTTTAAAGAAAACCAACTTGGGCGCTACAAAGAAACGGATAAACAAAGCCGATATCGCGAACATAGAAAAATATGTAACAGGCATGACAAGTCCATAGGGTGGCACACTGTCCATTACCAAAAGATCCATGGCTGATAGCATCGTCGCCAACATCGTCATGATCAACACACCCGTTGGCAAATCTCCACTAGCCGTCGCATAGTCCTCGAAATTGCCCACCTTCGCTTTGCGGTGCGCCCAATACCCAATTGCCAAGTTCGCAGTCAGAAAAAGAGGTATCAATGGATGGTTAGAAAAAATTTCGAGAATATTCATGATTGAAGAGAAGGATTAAATAGGTTCTTAACTAAATATAATAGGTAATAATGGCACCAAAAGTAAGAAGAACATTCTTAATCTTCAAGCACAATCATCTAAAAAATATATAAATGAGACCATAAATTACGTTTTTACAAAATTTTCTGCCTTTATTCTAAACCCTCACGCAAAAAGTTGTCACCGTTCATACCTAGAAAGCATATTAAAATGTTGTATCTTTGTCATTTCAAATTTTCTATGATCATGGCGAATATACCAAAGATAAGCACCATCACTCGATACCTTGAAACCTTTGCTCCTCCCATCTATCAAGAAGACTACGACAATAGTGGGATACAAGTGGGAGATCCTCACGCGCTACTCAAAGGCATTCTCCTTGCGCTTGACCCCACGGAGGCCGTCTTAGCAGAAGCCGTTCAAAAGGAGTGTAACCTTGTCATCACCCACCATCCCCTCCTCTTCCGTCCAGTCAAAAAGATCACACCCGACCACGCCATCACACGCGCCATCCGCTACGCCCTACAGCACGACCTTCACCTCTATGCTATCCACACCAACCTTGACCACGTAGTCAAGGGAATCAGCCATACCCTTGCAGCAAAGCTTCACCTTGAAGACGTACGCCCCTTGATCCCTATGAACAAGACCCACCTCCTTTTGACCACCTATCTCCCCTTAAAAAGTGTTGAAAAAGTTAAAAAAGCACTTTTCAACGCAGGAGCAGGCGAGATCAGCACCTACCAAGGGTGTAGCTTCCTCACCCAAGGAGAAGGCACCTTCACCCCAACAGAAGAAGCCAACCCTTTCATCGGTGAGCCAGCCCACTCTACCTCCATACAAGAAGCATGCCTTCGCACACTCATTCCAATACATCACCAACAAGCAATCATCGATGCCCTCTTACACACCCACCCATACGAAACTCCCCTCTACCATACCCAACCTTTGCCCATACCAAACAAAAAACTAGGCACAGGCCTCATCGGCCACCTATCCCAGCCCTTCACACCCAACGACTTCCTATCCTACGTCAAAGAAAAGCTCGACCTACCTGCCCTGCGTTATACAGATCCACCTCATCAGAAGATCCAACGCATCGCACTATGTGGAGGATCTGGAAGCACCTTCCTACCACAAGCAGCACGCGCCAAAGTAGATGCCTACCTTACCGCAGATACCAAATATCATCAATTTTTTGAAGCCCATGGAAAGCTCATGCTAGTCGATATAGGCCACTATGAGAGCGAAATAGGTTTTAAAGACCTTCTTTATAGGTTACTTTCTGAAAAATTTGATAATATTGCCGTGCAGAAATGCACCACCAACACCAACCCAATCCGATATCAATAAAAAAACTTATGGAATCTCAAATACAAGCTTTAGTCACCCTACAAGACCTTGACCTCTCACTAGTCGCCATTGCACAGAAAAAAGGCTCTTTGCCTAAGCAACTAGCACATCTAGAAGGTGAACTAGCCCACCTAGAAAGCCAAAAAAACAGTAGAAAAGAAGCCGTCACGAAACACGAAGAAACAATCAAAAATTATCAAGAAGAGAAAAAAAAAGCAGAAGAGCTGGTTCGAAAGTATCGGGACGAACAAATGTCTACCAAAGACAGCCGTGACTATGACAAGATAAGTAAGGACATCGCCCTACAAGAGCTAGAGATGCAACTCTCCCAAAAAAACATCAAAGCTACCCAGCAAATGATCAAAGAGCAAAAAGAAGCCCTCACCAAAATACGCGCCGGCATTCGTGAAAAAAAAGAGATCATTAAGAGGGTCAAAGAACAGCTCGGTGGCATTCAAAAAGAGGTACAAGAGCAAGAGAGTCAACTCGAAGCAGCTCGACCCCAAGCAGTCGAGAAAATCAACCCCAAACTCTACGAAACCTATGAGATGATGCGTAAAAAGCTAGTACCTCCTCATGTGGTCACCAAGATCAAAGACAATGCGTGCCAAGGCTGCTTCCATACCATCCCCCCCCAACAGCAAGTAACCATCTTAGAAGGAAAAAAGATGGTACGCTGTGAATACTGTAGTCGTATCTTAGTAGATGTCATCGAAACAATCCCTGAGGAGGCACTAAAGAAAAAGAAAAAAGAAAGCTAACCAAATCACTACTACCTACTTTTAACCTAACATTACCTTATCGTGAACCTCTCTTCTCGCACACGTGGAATCCTCTGGGAAATCAATGCTACCATCTGTTTTACTTTCCTTGTAACACTGGTTAAATATGCTAGTAAGGAAGTCCCCTCCCCGGTAGTAGCTTTTCTACGCACGCTGATAGGCGCTGCCTTTACCATCCCCATAGCATATCGGCAAGGGGTTCAGCGGCCAAGCTCAGGAACCTACCAATGGTACATCTTACGCTCTCTTTGTGCCATGGCTACAGTCAACGCTGTCTTTTATGCCTCCTCTACACTCCCTCTTTCTATCTTTACAGCAATCTCATACACCGAACCGATGATTCAGCTCGTCCTGGCGATCCTCTTCTTTGGTGCCACCGTCACAGTGAAACACTGGTTCCTTATCGGGCTAGGCTATGCAGGTGTCTTTATCATCGCCTATAGCAAGATGACGACCGAACAAGGAGAAGTGCAGGCAATCACTAGCTTCCTTATAGGCGTAATCGTTGCACTCCTCGCAAGCCTCTTTATCAGTCTTATCAAAGCGATCACCAAACGCCTCACCAATCAGGAACCTCCCCAGCAAGTGCTATTTTATAGTAACCTGCTCAACATCGTATTCGGTTCACTCACCCTAGTTTTTTACCTTTTTCTCACCAATACCCCCTTCCCTGAAACTATTTTACTACCTTCCGCCACCTGCCTCCTCGCACTCCTCGGTATCGGCTTCTCTGGCTTTTTGCTACAATACAGCATGACGAAAGCACTCTCATTAACAGAAATGCACATCCTCAGCCCCATCACCTACCTACGGCTCCTCTTCGCACTACCTGTCAGCTACTACTTCTACGCAGAAGTACCTACCTGGACGACATTGGGAGGTAGCCTCATCATCATCGGGGCAAATTTTTTCCTACTTCAACCAAAAGAAAAATAACAGCCAATATCTCACCTATTCTGTTGTCCCCAGCACCTCTTTACATACTGTACCGTATGTCGAATGCCTATACCAAATATTTTCTCTAACGCGACGAACGAGCAGATAAATAGGGAAGAAAAAGTAGTTTGAAAGACTAATAACCATATCCTAAAAAAAAGAAAGAACCGCTTCGTCCTTGGATGACCTTTGCCAAAGAGGACAATATACGCTTTCCCCTTGCCCTGAAACACCTTGATGATATCGCCCCATTCCCCTCGCCATAGATGGTCAAACGTTAATAACCTATACACCTCTATATGCATGTTTTTGATCGACTCGGTTTTTTCTTCTATCTTTTCAAAAACCCTAAGTGCCGCTGTATGCGCTTTCAAAGCTTTTGTATAGTCGCCAACTTGATAGTAACCATCTCCAAGCGCAATATATCGAAAGGCAACAGCCTTATGCTGCTCTCCAAGGGCAGTACGTGTAAAAGCTAAAGAATAACGTAACTGTTGCAACATTTCAACATCATTACCATAGACCTTGCTGATAAAAGCTAACTTGAAATAAATGTTAGACAATAGCTCCTCTGGTGTCTTACCTCCTGACACTTTACTGAACGCACTCCTTCCTTTTGCAACTTCCTCTGTAAGGGTTACATTCGCTGAGGTCTCGTTGAGAAAAGACCCTTGATGCACGCTCCCGCTCTCATACACACCTTCTTCTAACACCATGCTTACCACCTCCTCAGGACCATCAAAATCTTCATCAAAAGCCTTTAACACAGCTCGAAAATCATATTTCTCTTTTTGCCAATACCTATCGCACCGCTTTACATGCTTCTTATACTCACTAAAAAAGGCATCATAATACACAATCGCACGATCCCGATTTTTCGGAGCAGAAGTACGCACCTCCTGAATGTTGATAAAGTACTCCCCAAGCTGCTTACTCGCATGCTCACACTTCGAGATATCTACCAGATTACCTAGATCGAAGCTATTACCTACCATCAAAGTGGCTAAAAACAAAAAGATACATTTCATAAACAAAAAAGAGATAACTAAAAGACAATACGTCAACAGCGAAAGTTACCTATTTTTCTTAATAATTCCTAATTTATGAAATTTTTTATTATCTAACCCCCCAAAGACATAAAAAGTTGCGGGGGCAGGACTCGAACCTGCGACCTTCGGGTTATGAGCCCGACGAGCTACCACTGCTCCACCCCGCGATTTGCACACAAAAA
The DNA here is from genome assembly GCA_039029575.1 of Bacteroidota bacterium. Taxonomy (GTDB): domain Bacteria; phylum Bacteroidota; class Bacteroidia; order Cytophagales; family Amoebophilaceae; genus JBCCFU01. Next base: position 12,681 of record JBCCFU010000013.1, read on the forward strand.
TAGCGATTTCTTGTCAAATAGGCAAACTAAAGTCTGTTAGCAAGGTAGGTAACTACGAATTATTAACGCGCTTACACTTTTGACAGATCTTTCTATCCTCTCAAACCCCATCAAAAAGGAAATTTATAAAATTTTTCCTTAAATTTGACTATAAAAGCTTCAAATAAATATCCTGTAATCCTTTCAAATCATGACCAAAAAGCAAACCCTCTTATTCCTCACCTGCCTTCTTTGTGAAAAACCTCTACTTGGAGCGACAAGAACATTTGATGAGATACAGAAAGAAATAGCTAAAAAGTTTGTAAGTGAATTAAAAAAAGAGCCAAGACTGATCAAAAAAAATTTTAAACCTAATCGAAACGCTTATGAAAAGGCAGAAGAATATCTTGATGAAAACTACAAAAAATGCTTACGATTGACTAAAAAGTTAACCTTTCCAAACATTGACGCTTTTCCTATACACGGGGATTATAGATACGTATACAACCTTCTACATAAGGTAGCCTACTTTAGTAAAAGGAAAAACTATGACGCAACTATAAAAAAACTCAAATAGTTATTTCTTTTAGGATATCATCAAAAGGCATTTTATATTTTTAATAATAGTGAGGAAAAAGAAACAAATGGATTGCTTCCTCAATTTTTATCTGGATACACTAAATTAAAAGACTTCATAAGCAACTACACCAACAATGGACGTAAGTTACTCGGTATTTTTGTTGATAAGAAAAAAATTGAGGAAGCAGAAGAACTGCGGCAGCCACGGCGTCTCCGAGGTGGTGAAACCCATGCCGGCACCCGGTTCCCAAGGG
>JBCCFU010000014.1:0-13080 GCA_039029575.1 Bacteroidota bacterium
CCACTGTAAAGGCAAAAGTTCTCCCAGATAGGTTGATGAGGACAGAAGAAGATATCAACAAAGTAAAAGCACAAGTAACCCAAGACATTGAAACTTTTGTCGAAGAGAATAAAAAAATAGGCGATGTATGCCAAGATCAAGTAGAAGAGGCCAAGCTCATGGCCATCATCCACACCCTCTCTGGTGAGCAGTCTATCAAAGATTTTATAGATAAGCTCTACCAACTCCAGCCTCCTTTGAAAGATGAGCCCTCTTCCTTTATCGTCGGCTTCATCGGCTTTCTAGTAATAGGAGCCCTATTTTTGGCATACAAAAGAAAGCGAAAAAGAGAAGATGTCAAATAAGTCGTCTAAATAGTGTACCTTTGTATTGAAATACACTTTTGCCTATGAAAGAGCTCGTCCTGTATATCAAAAAAAACTTTGAAAAGCCAGAAAATGGACTCAAGAAGATAGTAATTGCGCACGTACTGATCGGATTTACTATTTTAGGTCTTCAAATAGGCTTTTGGCTAACCAACAGTTCTGAAAACATCGAAAACTTTCTATCTACTTACTTTTACCTTTCGCCCAACTGGACTGATTTGCTAAAGAAGCCATGGACGTTGCTTTCTTACTTTTTCATTCCCAAAGAAGTCCATTGGCTGATCATCAACCTTGGCAGCTTTATTCTCTTCGGTCATGTGCTCACCTATCTACTAGGTAGTCGTAGGCTTTTTACTCTTTACTTCTTAGGAGGTATAGCAGGTGGGCTTACCTACATTATCGTTTGCAAGTATGCCCCCCTTTTCCAAGAAAAAGGGGCTCATCCTCACCCTATCCACCTCTTAGCAGGTAGCTATGCAGTCATTGTGGCGACGATGACGTTTGCACCCAACTTCTTCTTTCACCAAGTCTTACTGCCCATGCCCACCAAATACTTAGGTGGCCTCTTACTTGTAGTCCCTATCGTACGGCTAGCCAGTCGGGAAGTTGAAGCCTTCGCACAACTAGGAAGTGCTCTTTTTGGCTACTTATATATTCACTTCCTCAGATACATGGCGAAAAAGCCTCCTTGGCTGCAAAAGATAGGAAGCTTTTTAAGCAGAATTAAGTCTTTTTTTTACTATAAAAAGAGGACAGAACAAAGTCACCCTCAAGAGAAAGATACGAAACCTTCTCCCGAACAATTGCAAGCGATCTTCGATAAGATAGCTTCCAAAGGCTACCAAAGTCTTACGGATGAAGAGAAAAGACAGCTCTTGAATGCAAGTTAAGGGATGGATAAGCTATTCTATCTGATCTTTTTCCTTCTTTTCTACGTATTTTGCATAGGCTCCTGCATCTTCAAACATGGCGTAGCGTCCTGCACAGCATACGGTGACCTGATGGGGGCCTCTTTTTTTTTCTTTCTTTTTAGAAGGCTTGGGGGCTAGCTTGATCTTTTCCTCTTTTAAATCCTCTATTTCACGAGTCACCTTTGGCAAGAGAGGCGTTGTTTTTGAAATGAGAGGATCTTCTTTTGGTAAGCTAGGGGGTTCTCTTGGCAGGAGATTAGGTTCTTGCCCTTTCTCAGAGATTATTTTTCCAATACTGGAAATGCAATAAAAAGTCCCCATGATCATAAAAAGAGAACCAGACAGCTTTATTAGTCGAATCTTTTTCCCCCTTATCTCCTCTTTTTTATCCAGTGTTTTGTTGATCGATAGTTTGTGCGCATACCTTGATGCAGCAAACCCTCTTACCTCCCATCCAAGAATACACCATAAGCCGAGGCATAAACCTTTTCCCGTGATTCGGTTGTATAACATGTTGTTTTGTTTAGCAAAAAGTTAAAAAAAATTACCAACTAAAATATTTATTTTTTATTAGACAAAGCCCACGCCACAATGTAAATACGGATGGTCACTACGCATCAAATTCTACGCATCAGACGAGGTAAGACCTCATCTTTCCACTCTTCAAAGCGATCCTCCAAAATATGTTTCCGCGCCTCTCGCACAAGCCAAAGGTAGAAGCCGAGGTTTTGCAAAGTCGCTACCTGTGCCCCCAAACGTTCGTTGGCCCTGATCAAGTGGTGGAGATATGCCTTTGTATAGTGAGTAGACACATAGCCACCCAGCACAGGGTCAAGTGACTTGAATTCATACTTCCACTTACTATTTTTGATGTTGATTGTTCCCTCCGTTGTAAAGAGCATCCCATTACGGCCATTGCGTGCAGGCATCACACAGTCGAACATGTCGACACCACAGGCGATGCACTCTATAATATCTTGTGGGGTACCTACCCCCATGAGATAGCGCGGTTTCTCTTTAGGAAGGACATCGCACACCCAGCCTGTCACCTCATACAGCTGTCCCGTAGGATGACAGACCCCCCCAATACCATGCCCTGCACAGTCCACACTGGCAATCGCTTCTGCCGACTTCTGCCGAAGGTCTTTGTAAACGCTGCCCTGTACGATAGGAAAGAGCACCTGACGATGCCCATACAATGCTTCCGTACTAGCAAAACGTTCACAACAGCGCGCCAGCCAGCGGTGCGTCAAAGCCATTGATGTCTTCGCATAATCATAGGTGCAAGGCGCAGGCGTACATTCGTCAAACGCCATGATGATGTCCGCTCCAATGGTGCGTTGTAAGTCAATTGCTCGCTCAGGAGTGAAAAGGTGACGACTCCCTTGCAGATGGTCATGGAAGACAACGCCCTCTTCGCTGATGGTTCGCCTTTGTGCCAGAGAGTAGACTTGATACCCACCACTGTCCGTCAAAATAGGGAGATCCCACCCCATGAAGGCATGCAAACCTCCAGCTTGTGATAAGACTTCCATCCCAGGACGCAGATAGAGGTGATACGTGTTCGACAAGATGATAGGCGCTTCCAAGTCGTCCGAAAGCTCCCGCTGATGCACTCCCTTGACCGTCCCTAACGTCCCTACCGGCATAAAAATAGGCGTAGGTATCACCCCATGATCGGTGCTAAGCAGCCCTGCTCGTGCCTTCGTATGACGCTCTTGGTGTACTATGTTAAATGTCATCTCTATCGTTAATAAAGGGCAAAGGTAACTAATTAAGAATTATAACTGCGTTGTCGAACTACTTCATAGAGAGCCATTCCCGCAGCGACAGAGACGTTGAGGGAGGCAATGACACCTTGCATAGGTATATGAAAAGCACCATCCGACATGGTACGATGAATGGCTTGGATCCCTTTGGCCTCTCCGCCAAAGAGCAAAGCTGTCGGCACGCAAAGGTCAGCCTGAGTGATCTTTTTTTTCGCTTTCTCATGGCAGGCCAACACCTGAAGTCCACTCTGCTGCAGATAGGTGATTGCCTCGGAGAGACTTGCTACCCGACAGAGTGGCAAGTGGTTGAGAGCCCCTGCAGATGTTTTCATGGCATCTGCGTTGACAAGGGCCGAACCATGCCTTGGAATGACCAACGCATCGACTCCCATACCCAACGCCGTACGAGCAATCGCTCCCATATTGCGCACATCTTGTACCTCATCCAATAAAACGACCAAAGGCACCCGACCTTTTTCGTATGCTTCTTGCACCTGATGTCCTAAGTCGGCAAAAGGAACCGCAGCAACAAAAGCAATTGTCCCCTGATGGTTTTTTGAAGTCATCCGTTTGAAAAAAGCCAAAGGAGCTTTCGTGCACGGAATCCCTCGCTCTTTGGCAAGGGCGAGCAGCTTGGCACGCAAGCTCCAATCTTGTGTCGTAGGCAACAAGCATATCTTGCTGATGGGCTGCCCTGATAGGATCGTCTCCATCACTGCTCGGGTACCAATGATTAAGGTGTCTGGCTTTTTCTTCATAAGAAAGGCAAAGATAAGATAGAATGATCAATTACATTTTAAACAAGAGCAAGAGAGAAAAGAGCCCATAAATTAATTAGGGATTGAAAAAACTGTTATATGTCACAAAAACTTTGTAAATTTAAGCACCCCATAACAAAGTAATTAGTTAATAAAAACAATAAAAAAAGACTATAAGTAATAAAAAAGCCCCCTACCTATGAAAAGTGAAAATTTAGTTCGCCACTTTACAGCCTTTGCTATGTCGCAAAATATAGATAGGCCAAGAGCTATGCACGTCTTGGAAGACGTTTTGCGTACCTTGATACAGAAAGAATTTGGTACATCGGACAACTTCCATATTGTTATAAACCCTGACAAAGGGGATCTTCAGATATGGCACTACCGTGAGATTATCGCAGATGATTCAGAAGAAGCGGGTGCCAAAGACAAGATCACACTTTCGGAGGCGCAAAAGATATCTCCAGACTTTGAGGTGGGCGAAGAGGTAGCCAAAGAGATAGGCTTAGAAAAATTTGGGCGGCGTGCCATCAACCAGGGGTTAGAACTTTTTAGAAAAAAGGTACAAGATATCAAGCGGGATGCTCTCTATGAGCGCTATAAAGAGCTTGAAGGTGAACTGATCTATGCAGAGGTATATCATCTCAACACACGATTTGCCATTTTGCACGATTCGGAAAAGAATGAGTTGCTCTTGCCAAAAGAGAATCAAATACCAAATGAAAAATACAAGCGAGGAGGATACACCCATGCCATCATCGAAGAGGTAAGCGTTCATAACCATCGGCTACGGATTATCCTCACACGTACGTCTGTAAGCTTCCTTGAAAAGACATTGGAAAACCAAATTGATGAGATCGCCGACAAGATTGTGAAAATCAGAAAAATCGCCCGTCGGCCAGGGCAGAGAGCCAAAGTAGTTGTGAGTACTGAAGATGACCGCATCGATCCTGTAGGAGCATGCGTAGGTAGTGGGGGGCAACGTATTCGCAACATTTCGCGCAGGGAGTTATGGAATGAGCAAATAGACATCATCGGCTATACGGACAATGAAGAGCTCTTTGTAAAGCGTGTTCTCTCTCCTGCACAGGTGCATAAGATCCAACAGGTAAATGATCGTGTTGCTGTCTACCTAAAGCCAGACCAAGTGCCTTTAGCCATTGGTGTAGAAGGGCAAAACATCCACTTAGCAAGCGAGCTTATTGGCAAACCCATTGATGTCTATCGCGAGCTTACGTCAGGGCAAGAGATAACCATCCAAGAGTTGACAAAAGAGCTAGGAGATAGTTTCACCGAATCGCTAGTTACCATAGGTATAAAGACGATAGACGATGTCATCCGACTACCTAAAGCAACACTTCAAACAAAAACGGGTCTCTCTCAAGAAGATACTGAGAAGCTATATGCACTTATCTCGAAGAAATATGCCCTAAACCCCTCTAATTCAACCCCGAAACTGCCTAATGAGACTTAGTAAAGCCGTCCGAGAATTCAACGTTAGCACTGAAACAATCGTTCAATACCTTCGCAAAGAAGGTGAAGAAATTAATGGCAACCCAAACACCAAGCTGACAACAGCGCAAGTTGACATCCTAACGAAAGGATTTAAAAACGTACTAAAAGAGAAAGAAAAAGAAGAAGTTGTCGAGTCTCCCCTTCCCTCCCCTCCAACTCCTTCAAAAGAAGAAGAAGCCACTGAAAAACCTTCCACTGGAGAGACAAATAAAGAGATAAAACCGCCGCAAAGGGAAAAAACTCACTTCCGCATCCTAGGCAACATCCCAGTAACTCCGAAAAAGAAAGAAAGCCAGCTCAGGCCTGTCACTTCCTCAGATGCCACCAATTTAGCCTCTCCCCTTCTTAAAAATTCTTCTCCCTCAAAAAAAGAGGAGGCTAAAGAGCGCTCTTCAAGCCCTCCAAAGTTTCCGATGACAGCGCAACGACGACCCGGCAAACGAATCACCACAAAAAGTTTTCAAAATCGCCGAAAACATCGCAAAGAGAAAAAAAGCTTACTTCGACAACAGGAAGCACAAAATGAACAGCTCACCGAAAACATACTCAACGTCACCCCCTTCATTACTGTCAAAGAGCTTGCCGGCTTGATGAACCAGCCAACGACTGACTTACTCAAATTATGTCTAGAGCTAGGAAGGCCCGTCTCTATCAACCAACGCCTAGACGAAGAAGTCATTCTCTTCCTAGCCGAACACTACAACTTTCAGATCCAATTCGTTACCCTTGAAGAGATAGGGACAACAGTAACGACAGAAGTTGACACAACAAAACTCGAAGAAAGGGCTCCCATCGTGAGCGTGATGGGACATGTAGACCATGGAAAAACCTCCCTGCTCGACTTTATCCGAAAGACAGAAGTAACACAGAAAGAAGCAGGCGGTATCACCCAACATATCGGAGCCTATGAAGCACACACCACCAAAGGCAAACGCATCGCCTTCCTAGATACCCCTGGACACGAAGCTTTCACTGCCATGCGCGCACGAGGAGCACAGCTTACCGACATCGCCATCATCATCGTAGCAGCAGACGAGCAAGTCATGCCACAAACCAAAGAAGCTATCAAACATGCACAAATCGCAGACGTACCTATCGTCATTGCCATCAACAAAGTAGACAAACCAGGAGCCGACCCCAATAGGATCAAAGCGCAACTTGCAGACATGGAAATCCTCGTAGAAGAGCTAGGAGGAAACACTCAATGTCAAGAAATATCGGCCAAAACAGGACAAGGTATCCCCGAACTCCTTGACAAGGTGACCCTCGAGTCAGACCTCTTAGAATTACGTACAGACCCTACAGCAGATGCTCAAGGAACGGTTATTGATGCTTCCCTTGAAAAAGGGAAAGGTTATCTGGCCAACCTGATGGTGCAAAATGGCTCGCTCAAAAAAGGAAATATCGTCCTTGCAGGTACCTACTATGGCAAAGTCAAGGCGATGTACAACTCTCACGGACAAAAAGTGGACGAAGTGCCTCCCTCTACCCCAGTACAGATGCTTGGACTCAATGGAGCCCCCCAAGCAGGTGAACCCTTTAAGGTGATGTCTACAGACAGAGAAGCACGAGAGCTCGCTAGCCGATCACAAGCCATCCGTCACCAACAATCATTGCGCTCCAAAAAGAAAGTCGTCTCCTCTTTTGAAGAGATGACCGAACCACTCAAAGCCAGTCAAAAACTGAATATCATCATCAAAGCAGATGTAGACGGATCTGTAGAAGCCCTCGCCGACAGCTTGCTCGCCCTCTCTACCCCAGAAGTTGTCATAGATATCCTCCGTCAAGCAGTAGGCCCCATCTCTGATACCGACGTGCTCTTAGCTGCTGATGCTAACGCACATATTATCGGCTTCCATACCAAAGTAACCAAAGACGTAAAAAAGAAGGCTGGCAAAGAAAAAGTAGATATACAACTCTATAACCTGATCCATGAAGCCATTCAAGGGATAGAAAAGCTTATAGAAAATCGCACAGAGCCAGAACTAGAAGAAATCGTACATGGCCACGGCACACTCATACAAATATTCCGCGTCAAAGGAGTTGGCACCATCGCAGGCTGCCGCGTCAAAAAAGGCATGATAAGACGCAATAGCCAAATACGTATCATACGCAACGATGAAATCCTCTACCAAGGCCCTATCAAAAGCTTGAAGATAGAAAGTGAAGATGTCAAAGAAGCACGCGAAGGTGTCAACTGCGGTGTCAACCTCCGCAACTTTGATGACCTTCAAGTAGATGACCAAGTAGAAGCTTTTGAAGTAAAAGAAGTATAGTCTTTTTTCAAACCTTTGAAACACAATTTTATGCTAGACCGAACCCACCCCCCCAAAGTAAACCATGTCAACGAGCTCACCCTACCTCCCCCAAAAAGCTATGCCATCCATCCCAACCTACCTCTCTTCGTCTTTCCAGACACCACACAGTCAGTCGTACAACTCGACTTCATCGTCCCCAAAGGCCCTATGCATACCCCTCTGGCTAAGATAAACTTCCACCTCCTCGCCAAGACGATGATATATGGTACCTCAAAAGCAGGAAAGACCATTGCCGAACATATCGATCAGTACGGTGCCTCCTTAGATACATTCGCTGCCATGGACACCCTACACTTACGGCTTACTACGCTCGACAAACATTTCCATCACCTTGTCGACCTAGTGGCTGAAATACTACACGAACCTGCCTTTCCTCAACAGGCTCTGCAGTTAGAAAAGAAGATCGAAGCACAAGAGATCAAGCTCAGAGAGGCCACACCAGAGGCTATCGCAAGAAAAATCCTCGCCGAACGTGTCTTTGGCAAAGATCATCCTTATGGTTATAGCACAGAAGTAGAGCATCTCGAACTTGTCACGACCACTTCCCTACGTGATGCTTTTGAACGCAAAGCATGGCCCGAAGGATGTGTCATATTGAGTGGTGCTTCGGATACGTCGATGATCGCCGCCACACAAAAAGCGTTTTCCACGCTTCCCCACACCCCGTTCTCCTCCCTTCCTGCTTATGAGACAAACGCTAACTTCACTCCTCTCTTTCATGAAAAAAAAGAAGCAAGACAAGCCTCCATCGCCCTAGGGATGCAGACAATCACACGTACCCATCCCGACTACCCCTTCTTTTATATCGTAAACACCTTGTTTGGGGGCTATTTTGGATCGCGCCTTATGCAAAACATACGTGAGAAAAAAGGATATACCTACGGCATCGACAGCCGCTTTCTCCCTTTGCTCCATGCAGGCTACTTTTCTATTGCCACAGAAGTGAAAGAAGGCTTTGCCCAGAAGACATGTGATGAGATAGAACGTGAAATCATAACCCTACACCAGCAGCTTGTCCCTACCGACGAACTCACCAGACTTAAAGACTTTCTCAATGGACACCTCTTGGCTACCTTTGACAATGTCTTCTCTCTTGCCAACCATTTCGCACACCTATACCTCCATGGCCTCGAATTGGATCACTACGACACTTTCTATAAGGCGATCCAAGAGATCACCCCTGCGGACATTCAATACATTGCTCAACAATATTTAGACCCTACGGCTTTCTCAAAAGTCATTGTTAACGGATAAACATGAAGAAGATACCTTTTATCAAGACAATCCTCTATGAGGATGACGACTACTTTGTAGTCAACAAGCCTGCTATGCTCGCCACTTTGGCGGACCGTCAGATGTCTGATCATATGCTGATGCGTGCGAAAAAGTATTGCCCGACAGCACAGGTATGTCATCGACTCGATAAGGGCACTTCTGGCGTACTCGCCTTTGCCAAGCACCCTGCGGCGTACCAACACCTTACCAAGCAGTTTCAAGACAGAACTGTAGAAAAACATTATCATGCCATCGCTGAAGGTATCCATACATTCAAAGACCACGTGGTAGATCTGCCCATCACTGTCCAGTCTTCCCATCGCTCTGTCATCGACCGCCAACATGGTAAACGCGCGATCACCCACTTTGACACGTTGCAACACTTCACGCAACACACCCTGCTTCTATGCCGGCCGCTTACTGGAAAAAGTCATCAGATACGACTCCATGCCGCCTGTCAAAAAGCCCCTCTCGCGGGAGATGCCACCTATGGAGGACACCTTTTGTATCTTTCAACCCTTAAAAAAAACTATCGTTTTTCGAAAGAGAAAGAAGAACGCCCTCTGATGGCACGGGCAGCACTACACGCTCTGAAACTCCGTTTCCAAGGCATGCACGACCAGCCTATCATCGTGGAAGCTCCTTATCCAAAAGACTTTAAGGCAACTGTTAGACAGCTGTCTGTTTTGTCTGATTTTATTCAACCCCACACTGAGACAGTAGTCAAAGGGAGTCATACCTAAGACAGAGAGCTAACCTCTCTTCGAGCTCTTCACTCTCCTTTGAGCAAGGTGTAAGAATTTTTTATTAAAAAAAGCTTCCGTACCTTTGTAGCCCAACGTAAGAAAAAATAAGCTTTGCTATAAACCTTAACCAAGCATTGAAATACCTTCTCCAAAATCATGATCTACGCAACTGTTTCCTCAAAAAAATAAAAAAAACGCACAAGACGATGAATTCTTTATCAACCTGGTCTCTCTTTTTCTTCCTGATATCGGGTACTTATCATCAATTATACGCTGAAAAAGAGGAAGAGGCCTATGAAGAAAGAGAGGAAAAAAAAGGCAGTAAAATACAAAAATACCTCAAGCCGCAATATCTGATAGTGCCCTTGCTTGCGATAGTAGGGAGCTCCTTTGTCTACTTTCGATATATAAGAGAAGGCGACAAAGTTCCTGAAAAGGAGGTGAAAGATTCGGAGGAGGATGACTTGCAGCAGCTTATCGACGCATCGGGTATAGATGATGAAGCAAAACGAAAAGAGCTAAAGGAAAAAATCAAAGGGAAAAATCTTTCGGCAGAAAACTTGGATAGCTTGTCTACACAACAGATCATCGACCAACTGGAACTGACCGATGAGTATGCACCCATCCTTGAAGAACTAAAACAAACACTCAAAAAGGAAGCACAAGAAGATGACCAAATAAAAGAAGAGCCTAAGACCTTATTTGGTATTGAGACGAAAGAAGACGTGGTAAAGTGGATCAAATCGTTGGAAACACTCACGCAGGCTCAGAAGGAAGGACTCCTTAACACAGTCGAGACTAATGAACTAAATGGAGAAGAAGTCTTAAGTCTTAACAACCAACAAGAAATAAAGAACTGTTTAAACGTAGGTAGCACAGTTGCCAAAAAATTGGATGATGCGCTGATAAAGTTAAAGCACCCACTCAAGGTAGGCCCCAATAGTGGGTTGACTGGCTTGCAAAACTTTAACGGTGACGAACGTAATATATGTTATCTCAATGCAACGGTACAACTTTTATTACAAAGCCCACCACTCGTTAAAGCATTGAGGCAACGGCAATATTTCATTAAGAATAAATATGTCACAAAGAAAGAAAATGACCCTGAGCAAGATATGTGGGCGGACTTTGTAGAGCTAGCGCAGCAAGCTGTACAACCCAATGCCCAACAAGCATCTTTCAACCCTACCTATATAGCCACTCAGTTGCGAAAATGCGATAAGAGATTTAAGGAAGGCAAGATGGATGATGTCTTCAAGGCGTTCAATAGTATGATTGAGATATTGCACGAAAATTTTTTAAAGAGAATGGGGGCCCATATTGAAGTTGATGAAGCTCCTTGGCAAACCATTGGCTTGGAAGGGACTGATCTTGAAGAAAAAATTGACAAATTCTATGAAGATTATAACCCCAAGCACGTGTCATCACCTATACGTAAGATGCATTTTATGTTAGAAGAATCCTTCGAAGCTGTAGGCCTTCCAGAGAAGCATAAACATGCAGAAAAGTGGTATACGATGAAAGACCATATCGAATTAAAATGGAAAAATGATTTTGTGGACGTAACAGTTGATTTTTATGGAAACGACGGCAAGAAAAAAACCGACACATTCAATCTGAAACTGGAAGACCAAAGTACCATTCGATCTTTGCAATATATGATCTTTGATCAACTAATGAAAAGAAATAAAGATCATAAAGGTTATACCGCAGAAGATATTAACATTGGCTATGTCGATATCACAGAAGAAGGTAGTAAAACTGGCTATGTCGATACAACCGATATTAAATACCCTTTTGAAGAATTCACCATTAAGGAATTGCTCGAAAAGAAAAGATATATTTTTGCGCAACTCGAAAGTCAAAAAGACAAAAAGCAGCCTAAGGAAGCCACCATACAAGTGAACCAAACAGCTATCAATCAAGCCAAGGAGCCTGCCACTATCACTACCCTCGAGGAAGGCATAAAGGGCTCACGTTATTTTATAGACTATGTAACTGAAATTCATGTAATTTTTAAGAAAAAATATAGAAAAGGGAGTAAATCGTTAATTGAAGACAAAAAAAATAAAGTGCCCGTAAAGCATTTTAGCAACAAGATTGTAAGGTATCCAGAGGTTTTAGTCTTATACATACGTCGAGAAGATGGCAATCCCTTTAAAAAACCCATCGACTTTGAGGAAAAAATGACACTTGATGGCAACAAATATCACCTTGGAGCCGCCATTTATTATGACGGGATCCACTATTGGGCACATGTAAAATCTATTGATGATGGCCAGTGGTATGAAGCCAATGATAGTAAGATTACAAAAATTGGCAAAGAAATCATGCCGTTTGTAAGGGGAGAAAAGGCCATACAAGGAGGATCAAGAGGACGCGAGGATTTACGAGGTGATGTCAATATGTGGATGTACGTGAAAGAAAAAAGCCGTTGATTACAGCTACTATTCAGAAAAGACTGTATCTTTGCCTTTTTATAATAAATTAGAGATCATTATGCAAAGATATATCCGTGTACTGGCTATGGCGATCTGTATCATGCAGCCCACCATCCCGTTGTTGGCAAAGCACTACGAGACAGAAGAAGCTTTAGAAAAGGCGATGAAAAGAAATAAAAGGTTAGCCTGTGTCATTCTAGGAGAAGTAGCGTTAGGTGTCATAATCTTTTTCTCACATTACCTATTCGGAGGATCCTCGGAGGGAAAGATAGAAAGATACAAGCAATGGATCCAAGCAAACGATCAAGACCCATATATCTCAGATAAGTTCAGTGACGGATTTTTAAACCTTGTTGATAAAAAAATTAGGGAAAAAAACTATACCGAGAATAATTGGCGTAAATGGGTTGATAAGAAAGACGAGCATGTACTCGTCGATTTTGCTCAATTTTTTGAAGAGAGTCAAATTAATATCACTAAAATTTTTCATTATGTAAAAATTTCATTCTTCCTTACAGTGCATGCATGTAAATATGGCAGCATGCTTTATGGAGCCTTTGCATTGAACCACCTCTTCCATTTGTTGGACAAGATCGCTCCAGGAGAAAAGAGAAAGACTATAGAATATGATAAAAATATTATTGTTAAGAGTATACTTCACTTCCATAAGAACAACTCAAAAGCATTTGTTGACCAGAAAATTCAAAATGAGGATGGGAGTTTTTACAATAAAAATGTCAACGCGATGCCTTGCGTCCAAGTGCTTTTATCGCATGGTTTTGACCCTACAACTAAAGTCATGCTTAAAAATAAAGTCATTCTTAACAAAAATTATATAGCCTATGCTCAGGAGTTGGAAGCTAAGTTAGACATAAAGCAAGATTTTGTAACGCATTTTTCACCTTCAAAATATTCGTCAGGGACTTCATTTGTGTCCAAACAGCAAAGACTTTCCGATTCTGTTTCCATTGGTTTACATTCG
>JBCCFU010000015.1:0-13041 GCA_039029575.1 Bacteroidota bacterium
AAAATAGAAACAATCATAATGAAGAAAAAAATCCATCTTCAGGTGTTTGGGGGCTTGTGACAGCCTTCCCCATCGTCGCCTTGGTAGTGGGTGGTTATCTCTGAAAGAAAAAGAAGGCTACATACGAAACAGAGCTCCTTCTCAGTAAAGAAAAGAACGCCGCTAGCAGTCAACCAGTACCTCAAGAAAAATAACGTATTGTATAAAATTGACAAACAAAGAAAATATGCTTAAATTTGCTCGCTATAAAACTATTTATATAATGATTCTTATACGATCCTATACCTTTCTAATCGGTGCAGCCTTCCTTTTTCCAGTGGCTTTGCATGGCACACAGAACGAAGAAGAACAAAAGATAGCTCAGCTTCTACAATTGATAAAGAAACAAAAAACGACCCAGAAAAAGGCCGATCTTATCAACAACGCATTGAAAGACGAGACAGACTTTGAAAATCAAGAATTTTGGCAAGGCCTGCAAGAAGCATGTAAAAATGATACAGCTATAATAGAACACCTTGTTGTGCCCATAGAGTATGTCTTAAAAGTCTTTGATGATAGTTACGAAGTCTTTGATTATAATTACTTCAACTATCATTCCCAAGCTTTGATGTTTCTCAGAGAGATATCCGCAACTTCAAAAAACTTCGCATACTCACTAGCAAAAGCAGCCATACAAAAGATAGAACAAACAAAGATACGCGATGAAGATATAGACACTGCTTACTTCCTCCTTTATTTCCTTACTTTAGAGAAAGATGGCCCCAAAATCGGCACCAAATATATCGACATGTCATTCGATGTAATCAAAAAATGCATGTGTACTGAAATAAATGACAAATATAAACTAATCATTCAATTTTACCTCGATCATCCAAAAAGATTGAGCGAACTCATTACGGAACCATGGAATAAAGAAGATACACGAGACGTTATCAAGATTATAACGGAAATGATGGCTACTTCTCCCTCCAACGAGTACACTCATACTTTTAATAGTATGACCACTCAACTTTTAAACGCATTAACCCTTCAAAAATTCAGAGAAGCCTTTACATATTCGATCGCTAAGAAAGATCAAAGAAGAAAATTTCCCAATCGAGTACCGCTCAAAGGTCTATTTAATGCAATAGCCGAGGCAGGGAGAGGAGATATAGAGGAAAAATTAGCAAAAGAGATTATAAAAGAAAACACTTCCTTCTCCTTAAGCTTCTGGCAAGGAATAGCAGCATCCATAATAAAAAAAAATGATAATACCGTCAAAGACAAAACCACAAAACTCCTAAATCTCTGGATAGAGGCAGGATTCTTAATAAGACATGGTAAGAAACGACATGAAGACAGTAAACCTGAAGAGGGAGCGGTATATGCTTCCCTCGAAAAAAACTTGGAAAACATAATCCAAGAAAAGCTCACGCTTGCTGATGTCCAGGCAGCCTATGAATATTCATACGAATCTTCTTATAGTAGTCGTATTATAAGACCTGGACGAAAGATGCTTCGCACCATCCTCCCCAAAATACCGCAAAAAGCCATCCAGTTCGCAGAAGAAGTTTTAAAAAAGAAAAAACTATCGTCTTTTGATACTTTTAAGTGGGTGCGCGTCCTCTTGATCGAATTTCTTGAAGATGAAAACCTTCAGAAACAAGATCGGAAAAAGCTGTTAGAAGCAACTGAAAAAATAGTGAAAGGAAAGATAAGTTTTAAGGATTTTAAGCAGTTTTACAAAGAATACCTGGACAAAAAAAATAAAAAATATACATTTGATGGCAAATCTTATGACATAGACGCATTCTTGCAACGAATCGTCTCCAAAAAACAAGCAATAGCTTTCCTACAACAGGCAGCTGCAGACAAAGTTGAAGGAAACGAATTCATCAAAAAATGTCTCGAATTCTTACATGACATATGGAAGCTAAACAATAATGATCTAGAAAATCGTCCTATAGGACTTACAGAAGCTATCAGGCTCGCTACATGTAACCCCCCCCTCATCCTCAACGAGAACATACGGTTGAAGGACAACGAAAACAACAGAGAAGAAGCTCTAAAAGCTGCCAAGGAGTACATCGTAAGTTGGCGTGCTGCTAGTTTGCGTGCCCTACACTTCCTTCTTATCAGTTCTAAAAAAGTAACAGGAAACAAGAAGCCACTCGTTGATGTAGAAGACATTAAAAAAAAACCAAACGGTTATTCCACAATTGAATTCATCGCTAAAACCTTCAAAGATGAAAAGAGCAAGGAGGTAACGGAGCTACTACTTAGGCATGACCTTGGTTATATAACTACATCGATTGTGGGTCTTTTAAACAAGATATCAGCTAAAAAATCACTGTCCATAGATCAAGAAAAGGTAATCTATTGGCTTCTTGTTGGATCAAAAAGCAGTGGCAAGCAAGCCATTGTCCCACCTGGGGAGCTAAAACATCTCCCTGTGAAGACAATCGTTAACATCATCGAAAACCAGTACGCTAAAAAAAACAAAGATAAAACCCTGTTGAAAGAGCTCTATACGCTGGCAGTAGTAAAAGAAGTTTTGCAAGCAGGAGACTTCTTAAGACAGGATGTCATCAAGGCATTGCTAGGAATAGGGGCAGAGAAATACGACTTAGAAGAGGAAAGGTCATTCCCCAAACTTGAAACATTACACTTTCTTTCCATAGACAAGGAAGGACCTCAGCTACCCATAAAAAAAGATGATATACAAGCCCTAAAACTTGCGGAGATGATACAGTGTCTAAAAGAGTTGGATACCTATCAAAAAAAAATAGAAGACGAAGACGATCCAAATAAAAAAGAACAAGCAAAAAATAAGCTTAATGACATTGCCAAATTCCTTAAAGAAGAAAAGATATTTACAGACCTCTCTCAACTTCAAGCACTACAAAAGCAAGTCCTACCTACAAAAGGCGACGGATCACTCGATTGGGATCAAATTAAATGGGAAGAGATCCCCTACTTCACCCTTTTGCCTATGATAGCCGATGAATACGAGAAATACCTACATATCCCCATAAAGGAAGCCTTAGCTAAAATAGAAGATCCCCACTTCAACGATGATCATAAGGAGATGATCAGAGGTCTTATCCGTGCCTCGCGTACCAACTTACAAGAAGCCTTGCGCAACGCCTTTCCTGATATCACCGTGTCACCGGGGTACCCTCCAAAGATCAACTGGCAAGACGCAGACTTCAGCAAGACTCACTGGGAAACCGTCCTTCAATTTATTGACACGACCCTTCTCCCTCGCAAAGAATTCATCAACGCCATCATCCCCGGTGTTGATTTTGCCTATAATGACCCCTTAGACTCCTTGCCATCCACATTTTTATTAAAAAGCTCTGTAAAGTGGGGTGAAGTCAAATGGGATGCCCTTGTTGAGCTCACTAAACAGCCTCGTCTCATGAACTTCTATACCACAGCCCAAAAAATCATCGCTAAGCAAGTCTTCCCCAACATAAGATTTGGCCCCACCGATTCAGGGAGTATAGCATGGAAAGAAGTCACCCACTTTAAAATGGCCAACCGGCTCATTGAAAAAGGGACCATCACAAAATCAGTCCTTGCCCAAGCCCCTGAAGACCTTGTCAAAAAAAAGCTCAGCAAAGCTACCAAAGGCACACCCGAAGCCATCTTTTGGCAACACGTCAAAGACGCAAAAACAAGCTATTGGGGCACTCTTGGGTTTGTGACCCTCGTCGTTTTGGCAGCCATAGGCGGTTACTTTTGGAAAGGGAAGGAAGTTATAAAAAAGATCAAAACGAAATATAAGGAACACTTTGGTACGCCTATAAAACAACCTGCTGCTTAGCATTTTGTCAGGTGATAAAATAGAAACAATCATAATGAAGAAAAAAATCCATCTTCAGGTGTTTGGGGGCTTGTGACAGCCTTCCCCATCGTCGCCTTGGTAGTGGGTGGTTATCTCTGAAAGAAAAAGAAGGCTACATATGAAAAGAGCCCATAAAAAGGGTCCGAACCAATGTAAAACACAGAATCGGTGTTTACAAATTTCACTTTCCCTAGAGAAATCGTTAACTTTGTCCATCATTTATCAGCATGTTTATCAAAATCAAGAACCTTAGACACACCTATCGGCTCCTAAGATATTGCCTCACAGCAGCATTGGTCCTCTCTCTTGTGCCCCTCTCGTCATGCGCAGCGGCTAGTGAAAACGACAAGATCATGGAAGACCTACAGAAGGCTAAGGAAGCGGAAAGTCGAAATGAAAGCATTACGTACGAAAGTCTTAAGTCAGACTGGGCAAAAAGAGCCTTTCAAAATAAAGGAAAAAAAATTCCTGCAGGTACTATTATACAAAAAGTTCCAGTAAGAATTAAGAGGCTATTGACTTCTAACAGTTTTAAACCTAATTCCCTTAGCACTGTTCATTCTTCTATCAAAAAAGACAAAAACGCTTCTGAGATCTTTAAATTGCTTGTAAGAGCCTCAGGGCTAGAAAGTATAGGTAAACGTGGTGGCATTCCCGAAAACGTCGTTCATCAGAATGCGCAAGAAATAGCAAATATCGCTGCTTCCCAAAAACAAAGTAAAAGAGCAGAAAAAATATTAAATTATCTGAAGGATAAATTCGGCATAGTTCCAACAAACCCAAAGAGAAAAACAAATAAAAACCAGAACGACACTAAGCCCAAAAAACCAAAAAAAAACGAAACCGTCACCCCTCTCTTAGTCTATAATGAACTCTTGGAAGCAGTTATGAAAGGGGCGAAACAAGAGATAGATGAAGAGATAAGCATAGAGCTTAGTAACAGAATTAGCCAGACAATTGGAGTATACAAATTGGCTAAATATATATTAGATAACTTTGATACACTAGCGGGAAAAGAGCCTGAAAAAACCTTAAAAGTACTTGAATTCTTAGCAAGTAATTATCGACAATCTCTAGGAGTTATATTTGAGAGCGTCATGAACAAAATAGCAGATTACATAGCAGTGAATACTTTACGAGATTTTAGTACTACAATCGACAAACAGGCACTACCTGGTAAATTGAAAGTAGTTCAAGTTTTTATAAATAAATATCGAGGTCAGATCAAACCTGTCAACCTCAAAAAGTTAAAAGAAAAAGTGGAAGAACTGCAAAAAATAGTCGCTGAAATGATCTATAATAAACTCCTTCAGCTTATCAGAGAATCAATGAATAACCCCGGACTAACTTACACTACCAAGGTAACCATTGATGCTCTCACTCAACAGGAAATAGCAGCCAACATAAAAGGACTTGTTGATTTTGCATCAAAAAAGGTTAACCAAGACAGTATAGCATTACTTCAATTTTTACAAGATCAATACGGATCTTCCTTATCTGAGCAAGATCTACAAAAAATAGAGCAGGCTATCATAGAATTCACTATCCAACAAGATCGAGAAGTAAAAAAGGTTGTCCCGAATTGGGAAAATCTATCCAAGTCACATAACATCGATTTCAGTAGCATCAAGCTTACACTTGAAGGAGCTATCAGAGCCATCAAATTATCTCAAGAAGGTAAAACTACTCCTGTAAAGCATCTCAAAAAAATACTTGAAGCACAGCCCTCTAGGTGGAAAAGTCTTATTAAAGAAGTACTAGAAAGAAAAGACGCGACTTTTCAAGATAGAAAAGAGACTTGGGGTCTTCTCGGCTTCTTAATAGAGAAAGCGAAGCCAAAGGCTACCTCCCTAAAACCGAAAGAGATTCAGCAATGGCTCTCTTTAGAGAAAATACTACAAGGCATCGAAAAGTCTGCTGCTCACATCGTTTCAAAACTTCTTAAGATAGCTCCTAAATACGCCCTTAGCCTTTCTCAACAAGCACTTAATAACCAAAATTGGGAAAACTTACGTAAAATTCTTGCACTTGAAGATCCCGATAATAAACAACCCATAGTCCCTCCAAAAGATATTAAGCTCACAGACAAGAACCTCGAGGGTAAGGTACTCCAAGTCATACATGACGAGCATGCTTCCCTATTTGAATATATTCAACAAATTATCAAAGGAACAGATGCCAATAAAAACATTGGTAAAGCAGTTGCCCAAAAAATTTTTAATACCACTAATGCGTTTGAACAATGGCCTGCGTTACTTAAGCTCTTGACGGATACAATTGAACCATCCGAAATAACAATCACTAGTCATAACATTAGCCAAGATCGCCTTCGTCTTATATTTGGTAATAAAACTAAGGCTCAGGAAGTAAAGAAAGTCATGCACATAGTCTTTAAAACACAAAGGAAAGCAGCTAAAGACTATGTTCTTCAACGTTTTCAAAAAAGAACGAACAAATTAGCAGACACAGATAAAGAGATCTTCCGATTTTTCACCACGCCTCAATATGGGGAAAAAGAACTCGTAAAACTTGAAAAAAATGAGGTAAGCGAAATTTTACAAAATCCGAAAAAGAACATTTTGCATGACATTTGTAGACAAATTCTAGTTCCGAAACTTTCAAAAGATATGGCAATCAAGACTTTAAGAGCGGCGAAAGATGAAATCTTACAGAACACTTTGAAAGAAAAATTGGCAAAGGATCTTACCACCGATGAGATAATCGCCGAAATTGTAAAAGAAAAAGCAATAGACAGCAACCATTTTGAAGATATTTTGATAACACAGCTTCTAACCAAGGATGGTAAGTATATCATCGAGCTATGTAAGCGTAAAGACATTGTTTATGACATCATAAAAAACAACAAAGCTTCTCTTAATAAAGTAAGTAGCTATGTCTTCCCACCTAACTCTGCGCATGTAGGCAGTCCATTTAGTTATGCTCACGTCGACTGGCAACAAGTACGATGGGAGCTCATTCCTGAAATCACAAAAGAAGAAAAACCTCTTCTGGAACTAGAAAAAATAGACATCCCAGCTGACATAGCCTTCAAAAAACTAAAAGCCTCCAACTTCGACAGTACTTATAAGAAGACCATCAATCGGATTATCCGCTTATCCCGTGATAAGTTCGAAAAAATATTACGTATCAACTTTCATAATATCAAAGTACAATCCCTAAAACCGTTACAAATCAACTGGCCAGATGAAGATTTCAGTCACACCAACTGGGAACAAGTCCGTACACTTACCCAGCCAGACTATGGACTCATCCCCTCAAAAGAACTTTCTAAAGCCATCCTCCCCGGTATTAGTGTGGCTAATTCAAGTCATACCTTGGATAAAGTCATATGGAATAAGGTCAGGTGGAGCGTCTTACCTGACTTTGCAGAAAAGTCGGGCACTCTTGACTTTTCTACAGAAGATTTACAAATCATTGCTAAGAAAGTATTTCCAGACATCGTGTTTACAAACGAAAAAGCAAATCTAGAAAATGTAACATGGAAAAGTATCATACACTTCAAAGCTGCCAACTGGCTGGTTGACAAAGGTACGATAAGTGAAGAAGCCTTGCGCCAAATACCTAAGGATCTCTTGGAACAAAAGCTTAAAAAAATTATAAAAAACACACCTGAAGCCACCTTTTGGGAAAAAGTAAAGACAGCACAATATGCTTCGCCTTCAATCATTAAGCCCCTTTTGTTCATTTCTGGCACCGTATTTGCATGTGCTTTCTTATATCTATGGAAAGGACGGAAAGTTATAGAAAAGCTAAAAAAGCATCGAGCTAAAGAAGTCTCTTCCCAAAAACAGTCATCAGAGACAAAAGTTCACTAGCATTTTCTTGAAAGCTTTTATAAAGAGAGTCAATGAATTCACCAAACAATGCCTTCTTTTCCATGAGCTTCAAGGTATCTATTGGCTTTGCTGAAATGTTTGTTGCCAAAGAAGCCTCGATATACAGAAAAAGGCGAAGGGTGAGCAGAAGTAAGAACGAGGTGCTGGAAAGGGTCGATCAACGCTTGCTTTTGTCGTGCGTACGCTCCCCAAAGCATAAAGACAACTTGTTCCTTCTGATTTGATACTTTTTGGATCACGGCATCTGTAAACGTCTCCCATCCTTTCTTTTGGTGTGAACCAGGCTGATTCGCTGTTACCGTAAGCGTTGCATTGAGCAAGAGGACTCCCTGCTTTGCCCAACGACTAAGATTGCCATCCTTAGGAAAGGGAGTGCCAATATCATCTTGTATCTCTTTAAAGATGTTCACCAAACTAGGAGGCATGCGGACACCCTCATTTACCGAGAAACAGAGACCATGTGCCTGTCCTGGACCATGATAAGGGTCTTGCCCAAGGATGACTACCCGCACCCTATCAAAAGGACAAAAACTAAACGCATTAAATATCTCTTTGGCAGGAGGATAGACTTGCTGGGTTCGGTAAGCATCTTTTACAAACTCAACAAGTGTCTCAAAATACGACTTTTCAAACTCTTCGGCAAGGATGGCTTTCCAGCTAGGTTCAATGTGTACATCAATGGACATAAGAATAAAGATGAAGGATTACATGACTTGAGAGCGTATATAAAAACGCTTTTCCTCATAGTTTTATGGGACACAACGCTACAATAATACAAAAAAAATGCCTTTATGAGAAAAAAAATGTACCCTCTTGGAGAGTTTACCTAGGATAAAAAACAACGTTTTAAATGGAGTTTACTAAATTTGATAAAAATACTCCTACCATGGAAAAGATATTGAAACGCTACCGTCTACACCTTTTAAGATATTTTGCAGCTTGGGGATGCTTGGGCATGTCAACCTTTCATGCAGTATTCCCAGAAAAAAAAATAAAAAAGGAACTGAAAAGCACACCAACCTCTCACAAAAAGCAATCCTCCAAGCCCCTTTTTACTCATCGCGAACTTCGAGGAAAGGCTTTTAAAGACATCGCCCATAAAAAACTACCCCAACACATCATCGACTATCTCCTATGCGCACGTCGTAAAAAACTCTTTATAAAAACGATACTCGCCGAACCTTATGGCCCGTCGATGTATGAACTCAACTGCACCCTTTGCTGGAAAGCCGTCCTGTTTTGCCTACTGATATTTGGTGTCATACCATCATTGCCCTTGTGGAACAAGTTTTCAGCAAAAGGGCTTACTCCCCTGATCTCTTTGATGCCTGCTCTCTTACTAAACATCTACGAAATAAAGTATACCCTAAAGCAACGTCAATTCGAGGAGCACGTAATACTCACAGATAAAGGTCTTCTTTTCTGTCAAGCGGATGATCCAACACAAATTATCCCCTTCTTCTTTGAAGACATGCTCTCAGTGGCTAAAATCTTGGTCAAAAAAAATAATTTTATAAGTGGAAAAGTCGTCATAGCCTTACGTATAACCAACACGGAAGGGATCATAGAAGACTACTCAGGCTGGCAATCTCCAGCGGTTGTTGACTATGTATATGACCTCATCAATAAAAAGCTAAAAGAAAGAAAACATATACCTTAACAAACTATTCCTATGTTATTTTCTAAAAAAACTTACTTTGTGATCTCCATATTATGGATACTCCTGCCATGTTCTTCCAATGCTCAATTAGCTCAAAAAGCTATACCTCTCAAACCATCTTTGCTGAAGGAACTAGACAAGCTGGGTATATTCGGGAAGTATCGCAGACTTATCGAGATAGAGCAGCAGAAGGGCACCTTCCAAGACCTTGTTTTCACAGATGTCAAGGTCAAAGTATCTGAAGAAGTCTTTATGAATGTAAAACTAGTCCTAGCCACGTTGTTAGGTGTATTATATATCAGGATATCCAAGGGCCTCGAATTACGTACTACCTATTCTCCCATCTATTATTCTTTGGTTATGACCGCTTATATCATAAGCGCTTCGCTGTTTTACCGCTTCATACTTGATATCCATATGAACCCAAGCATCTCTGCCTGGACAAATAGTGGAATACTCCTCATTGGAAAAGGGAAAGCAGGTTTTTATAAAAAAGAAGATATACTGGGTATAAAGCTGATAGATGAAGACAGTAACTTCATTTTTAAACGGTTTTTTTTGCGTATTTTTCTAAAAAAAGAAAAAAAACACGTCAACTTGCTCGTTGGAAAGCACGTAGATAAAGACGTTTTAAAAGAGTTATGTAAGCAGCTATCGATCAACTTTATGGAAGATCTTCCAACGACTACGGCTGTCCAAGACGTAGAAAAAAAAAGCGTTAAGAGAAAAGGTGTTCAAAGAGAGTCTACCGATGGGGAAAAGCCTAAACCTACCCAAGCCGTTGAATCTGTATCGGTAAAAGGGCTTACTGAAAAGGAGGAAGAAGCGTACTTCGACGAAGAGATAGAAGAGATCCTCGAAGAGATAAGAGCAGAAGGTAAATTTAAGGAAATAAAGTATGCTTACCCCCTGCAGGCCTCTTTTTTGAAGACTTCTCTTGTTTACTTATTGTCTATAGCAGAGAGCTTCTTTATCTTACTAAAACTGTGTAGGCCAGCGAAAGGGAGTCATGAGGTCTTCTACATCATGCGCTTTATCATCGCTTCCTTTCAAAGCATCGCGGTGGCAGAGTGGGTCATGTATTATATTGGAAAAAGGATAAAAAAAGGGTGGGCGCTGTTGACAGACAGAGGGCCACTGATCATTACACCGGGTTATGAACGAAACGTTTTCTTTTCTACGTACGACTGTGTGAAGGTGCGTGGCCTCTCTAAGAATGGACCGTATATTGATAAGCTTTTTATCTTGGATAAGAAAGGAAGTCATTGTTCTTGTAACAGCATGAAATTTTCTTCTTTCTTAGCTTTTCAAGCATTTTATTGCCGCTTAGTGAGGGCCATAGAGCAAGGGACTATATAGTAGAACGCATCTATGAAAACAATGGGGTATATTTGGTCTAAAGGTCTTTCTGACCACATTTTTACACCTTCTTTAAATTTGGTAAAGTTTTTAAGGATGAAACGACATAAGCGAGTATTCATATTTCAAAGAAACGTTATCATAGCCTATAATATTCTACCTAACGTACATCGAGGAAAGATAGTCTACTAGCCATCTACCAATTTCCTTTAAAAGAAAATTTTTTGTTATCTTTGCTTACAGCTGATGCATGCGGACAGCGTGTTTGTATAAAAAGTTCCTCTATAGCCATATCTGTCAGCGCAGGTGCTATAGCGTAAGAATGAATATAAACTGGTTCATTAGGTCCCAAGCAACCCCCATTCGAAACTGGGAAACCTTTTGAATGGGTAGTATGTCACAAACCCATATATGAAAAAGATTTCCCCACAAATTCAGATATTTCTAGCCATCTTTTTAGGCTTGTTTCTTGCCATCATAGGTATTTATCTCAAAAGGCAAGCGGTAATCAGTGACCTTTTCTTACAAGGACTGATCAACTATATCAAGCCATTGGGTACGCTCTTTCTAAAGTCACTAAAAGCTTCTGCCGTCCCTTTGATGATCACTTCGCTTATTTTGGGCGTTAGTGGGGTAGAAGACACGACAAAGCTCTCTAGGATTGGGGGTAAGACTTTTATGATGTATACCTTGACGACAATTTTCTCCGTTACCTTCGGGCTGATTATCGGCAACATTGTACAAGTAAGTCGCTTTTTTACGCAGGAAACGCTGGGTAGGCTTAGGGAGATGGGAGACAACTTAGCGGTGTTGGCATTAACTGATGCGAACAAGACCATGGTGTCAGATAATACAGGATGGCTAGGTAAATCTGTAGATGCCTTGGTGCCAGAAAATATTTTCAAGGCGATTTCAAGCAATGAAAGCCTCTTACAGATCGTGGTGATCTCTATCGTCTTTGCGATTGCCTTGGTACACGTGCCTGCTAGGAAGAAAAAATTGGTGATTATGTTGTGTGAAGGAGTCAATGAAATCTTTCTAAGCATCCTACAAATGATCATGACGTTCGCTCCTATAGGGGTGTTTTCCTTGATTGTCTCTTTGATCTTAGAGTTGGGCTTGGGAGAAAGTGATGCAAGTCTTGGCGCATCTAACCTGAAGGTGGTAGACTTATTAGGAGGGTTGGCCGGCTATACGAGCATCGTCTTGTTGAGCCTCGGTTTTATGACTTTCTTTTTCTACCCTACCTTGGTCAAAATTTTTACAAAAGTAGGCTTTGGTAGGTTTTTAAGAGCAATGCGCCCTGCACAGTTGGTAGCTTTTAGCACGAGTTCAAGCTCTGCAAGCTTGCCAGTGACGATACAACAAGTAGAAAAGCAACTAGGTGTTCCAGAAGCTGTCAGCAGCTTTGTCTTGCCTTTGGGTGCAACTGTGAATATGGATGGAACGGCCCTTTATCAAGGTATTGCCATCCTCTTTATGGCTGAGACTTTTGGTATTGAACTCTCTTTACAAAAGCAGATCATGGTGGTCCTCTATGTGACGAGCTCTTCTATCGGAGTCGCTGGGGTACCAGGAGCCTCGATCGTTACGACTACGCTACTTGCCACCACCCTTGGGATACCCACCATCGGCATCACGCTTATCATGATACCAGATCGTATATTGGACATGTGTAGGACGGTGGCCAACATTACAGGTGATGCTACGGTGGCGGTGCTGGTGGCTAGCTCTGAGGGATGGCTCGACAATGAACCAGACCTTATAGAAGGACTCGAAGAGTAAGGGTATAAAACACGCTTTATAGCGCTTTTGAGTGAAAAATTGTATATTTCAGGTAAAATATAAACGAATATAATGATTATCAACGAGCCTGAATACTTACTTTTAGAGGAACTGATAGAGGTGAGAAACACATTTGAACAAAAAGAGCATACCCCTGGAACTGTATCCCTCCTTATATGTTTTTTAAGGTGGTATGAGAATTTCTTTACTTTTGAGCAAAGAAAGGAAATACTATATTTTATCCATAAAATAGTGGAAAAAAGTTTTTTGTTTGATCAAGAAAAATACGATTCATTCAATAAAATGACAGATTATTTTTCTCAAAAGATTAGGCTTCCCAGCAAAGAACATGAAGAGTTTGTTTATTTAACGGATTTGGGCGGAATTCTCCTTCTAAAACATGCTTAGATGTTTAGTGGGAGATGGAGCCCATTATTTTCTTTGAAAATAAAAAAATGTTTTTTATCTTTGTTTCAGCTGATGCATGCGGACAGCGTGTTTGTATAAAGAGTTCCTCCACGGCGATACTTGTCAGCGCAAGTGCTTTGGCG
>JBCCFU010000016.1:0-12831 GCA_039029575.1 Bacteroidota bacterium
ATTTGCGATATGACTTAATAGAAAAGTTTGAGAGGGTGCAAGGAGTAAATATGCCTATCATGGATGTTTTCTGGGACATGTTAAAGGTAAAAAATAAAAAATTGTTTATGAGTATGATCAAAAATATTAAGGATTGTAACTTTCCTAAAATGGATGTGATATTCTATGATCTGGGGGTATTGGGACAGAGCTTTGTAGCCTACACTGGGGACATATTCTTTCCAAGAGAGGCCAAGATGATCAGAGACCATGAAAAAGATCCGAAAAAAATCATTGATATTAACCTCGATGATAAACTTAAAAAGGGAGAGATCATGTTATTAAGGAATTTACGTGACCACGAGAAAGGTTTGATCGAAAAGTTAGGACATAAAAAAACAGCGTTCTTCTTCCCAGAAAATAACTTAAAAGGGATGTTCAAAAAGACCCTTTTAGCGGGCTTAAACGCAGGTTTAAATTCTGATTACAACACCTGTTTCTATTATTTAACTAATAAAAATAAAAATAAAGAGGTTAATTATTTTGATTTTTTCGTTAAAGAAAGCCTACGTAAACATTTTGTCCAGTATAAAATCTTAGGTGTTCTCTACCTCAGGCTGAAGCCTTTGGCAAAATAATTTTGTAGGTATTCGTTAAAGAAAAACTAATACCTTATCCTCTTCTTAGGAGGTTTCTTTTCATAAGAAAGGTCGACAACATGAGAAGGTGTAAATTTTCTCTTTTTTGAATAGGAATGTGTATCGGAAAGCGTAGCAGCCTCTTCCATATTACTAAACTTTCGGAAGAACCTTTGCCCTTGCGTTGGAGTAGGAATATTTAGTTTGATAATTTGAAACTTTCTAAAAGGAGAAGAAGGTTTTTTGCAAGTTGTTTCAACCACCATCTTCGGCTTTTTCACCCCCGCTTTGGTTTGTAAGGGTTTAGGTAACTTATTTAGCTTTTCTTCTATTGCTTTCAATCGGTTCTTGATCTCTCGTTCTGTTTTTCTGACAGATAAAGGTATGTTTTTCAACTTTAACAGAGCTTCTGAAAGGATTTGTTCGTAAAGTATCTTGACTTTTTGGTATTCGCCATACTTTAGCTTGAGTTCTTTATCTTGAATGCTCTTTTCAAAGGCAAGTACGATGAGGAAGCAGGTATCAATGACTTCGGGCTCTTCTTTCCAACTGGTTGACAAAGAAGTTTTTAGGATTTTGATCGCTTTGACATATCTGCCAAGGTTAATCAAAATTCCGCCGATGTTATGACGGCTTTTCCCAATCTCTTTGCTTGCAGATAGAGGGAACTGACTTCGTATACGAAGCGATTGCTTATAGTAATAGAGTGCTTTTTCATACCGTCTTTTTTTTTTTATAATGTCATTACAGGGTTGCCATACTTCAAAGAGCATGCCTAGGTTGTTGATCGTTTGTGCAAGTTGAAGGCGTTCTTTTTCATAAGTAGAAAAATTAGTAATAGCAGTGTCTTCATAGTTTGGAAGCCTTAGGGGAGTCATGGACTTGAAATTTTCTAAATTGCACCCACAAATAGCTCTTCTTCTGAGATGATTGTGGATCGCTTTTTCATATATCTGATGAGCTGTAAAATATGAACCTTTATCATAAAATTCATCCGCTATTTTTGTAAATCTATCCAATGGTAGATTTTGCGATAAAACATGTTGTGTAGATGTCGTATTTATGGTATTTCTTTGAATAGAAGTTCCATATGAAGAGGGAGGAAAGACAAGCGAGCCAAATATGGTAAAATACGTCCAGTGTTTTTTCATGATAAAGAATGGTTTTATGTATAAAGTTGATAATCTCCCATGAATAAGTCGATGAGGTTCCTGGTCTGCTTGCACCTTTCCATAACTCCAAGAAGAACCATGCTTCAGGCAAGCTTAAAAAACATTGTATGCGACACTTTGTGCCCTGAGCAAACTCAGAAGAGTGTGACTTTTGTCTTCTCCTAAAGTGTTTAAGCTAGTCCATAACCACATACAGGGCGGTTGTGTATCCCCGAAAAGTTGCTATTTTTCGCTATGCACATCTACTAATTTATACAAGAAAAACTTTATAAACAAATAAAAAATAATATATGGCTGATTCAAAAAGGTACCGTCTAAAAACCCCCACTTTAGCGCTCAACCGTCACCGAACGACTCTGACTCGTAAAGAGGCAATGTCGCTCTCGAGTGGCTCGTGTGATATCGACGAAGCCTCAAAAAAAAGTGGCATCTGCCACCTGAACTCTATAGTTTTAGCTTAGAGCAGTTCACAAAGTTCTAAAAAAGTGGGCGATGCTGGATTCGAACCAGCGACCTCCTCGATGTCACCGAGGCGCGCTAAACCAACTGCGCCAATCACCCTGTATATGTTATTTTTTGATATAGCGGAAATCATGTCCCGGCTTTAGTTGTAGTAGGAAGTGGGAGAACCAGTCGATGAGGTGCGCCACGTCCTTTTGATGAACCATCTCTACGGTTGTATGCATATATTTGAGTGGCGTAGAGATGAGAGCAGATGGGATACCTGCCCCTGCATAAGCAAATGCGTCGGTATCGGTACCTGTAGAAATAGAGGCTGCGATGCGTTGATAAGGTATTTTATGTTTTTTGGCTACCTTGGCAAGCATTTCGCGTACGTTGTTTTGGACGGCTGGGGCGAAGCTGAGGACGGGTCCTTTGCCACAAGCGATGTCTCCGTGATGTATTTTGTTATAGAGTGGTGAGTTGGTATCGTGTGTTACATCTGTGATGATGGCAAGGTCTGGTTTGATGGTTTCGGCGATCATCTTGGCTCCTTTAAGACCTACTTCCTCTTGTACGGCGTTGACGACATATAGGGCGAAAGGCAGCTTTTTCTTAGCTATGCGGCGAGCTACTTCTGCGATGGTGAAGCCACCCATCCTGTTGTCAAGTGCTCTGCCTACCCAGAACTTATTATTGATCTCCGTCAAGTCTTGATCGAAGGTCACGATGGTTCCTACATGAATACCTGCTTCTTTTACTTCTTTTTCTGAGCTAAAGCCCCCGTCTAAAATTACGGTGTCAATGTCAGGTTTGGGCTTTTCTTTGTCTTTTCGGACATGGATGGCTGGCCAGCCAAAGACACCGGGTAGGACGCCTTGGTCGGCATGTATTTTGGCACGCATGGAAGGGGCAATCTGGTAGTCGGAGCCTCCGTTGCGCACGACATACATGTAGCCTTCTTTGGTGATGTAGTTGATGTACCATGCGATCTCGTCGGCATGGGCTTCGATGACGACCTTATAGGGGGCTTTGGGGTTGATCACAGCAACTGC
Source organism: Bacteroidota bacterium (assembly GCA_039029575.1). Taxonomy (GTDB): domain Bacteria; phylum Bacteroidota; class Bacteroidia; order Cytophagales; family Amoebophilaceae; genus JBCCFU01. The sequence goes on from JBCCFU010000016.1 coordinate 3,286, forward strand.
TGTGCCGTAAGTGTCGGTAAACCAGTCATCTATATGTGGTTTGAGATAGTCTAGCCATATCTTTTGCCCGTCGGTTTCGTATCCAACGGGGGAATTGTTATTGATGTATTGATATAAAAATTGCTTACTCTTGGTATCCATGGTAGCACAAAGATATGCATTTACTGCCTTATGACACAAATGTTAGGAGGCTACATCTCTTTTTTGTTGTTAAAAAGAAGACATTGATCTTTTTGTGATGGCTCATTGTCGCTTTGGGGTTACTTTTTCTTATCTTCTTCTTTTTTTGGCTCTTGCTTGACGATGACGACCTGGGTACCTGCCAAGAGGTCGTGTACTCCTTTTTTACGTAGGAGGGTCATCCCTGCTATGGCTGGGCACCAGAGTATATAAGCTAAAGTGACCAGCCTGACACCATACCAGTTTCTCTCGTCTACATAGTCCGCCAGGTCGTAAAAGACAAGGAGTGGTGGGTATTTTATGAGCGTCCTTATGATGAGTTGTAGCCAGGATGCTGGTTCATATTTTTCATTGACGATCTTTGTTTTAGCTATACGGTTGCCCCCAACGCCTCCTAAAAAGGTTTCAGCAGCAAATATGATTAGATATAGGCCAAGGTGGACAAGGGAAGAGTGATAAAATTTGCCATGTAGCCATCTTGCAATTTTGGAAAAGAGAGGGGTTCCCTCTCCTTCATAGGTTACAAAAAGGACTTCAAGATGCAAGAAGCCAATGAGGCCCCAAAGTAAACTAAATGGGATGTTCTTGATGACTATATGCTTAATATCCATTTTCTCATATTCGGCGGGCATGCTGGGCGTGTCTGTCTTCTCTTCGGCATACGTGGTTGTGCAGGCGAAAAGGAAGAGGAGGGGGAGAATTATTTTTTTCATGGTCGATATTAATATTTTATGTTAAAGTTTAAAAAAAAATTACTCTTACACTACTTTTATCTCTTATTCTTTTTATAAGTTTTTTTTCTCCCATAGTAGTATGGGTTATTGACTGTTTGGGGAGGGTAACTTAGTGGGCGAGTATGTTTTGCTTTCATCTACCTTTTGTTCGCTTTTTATCCGCTTTTGTGCTGGGTATCTCTTTGGGGAGGTATAGGGTGATAATTTCTTTGGGTTTGGCGAGGATGTTTTTTTTCAGTTTGGTGGGAGTTCATGGCTTTTTATGTTTGGTTGATCGGTATTATCGAGGGTTTGATCGAACGGGTATCAGGAGGGGAGTGATTGGCTTGTTGGCGTTGATGATGGGGGGTACGGTTCGTTTTTTGCAACAGATGCCCGAGAGCGATGGAGGGCATGTGCTACATTTAGCTGCGCAGGTGGAAGGGTATGAGGGAGTGGTTTTGGAGAGTGTCAGGCATGGGGCTTATGGTAGGCTTACGCTGTCGCTGCATCGAGTGAGGGTAGGGGGTAAGTGGAAAAGGGTAAGGGGAAAGGTGTATGTGTGGCTTTCGGAGGGTAGGTATGACTATGGGGATGTGTTGCGGGTGAAGGGGAGGCTTAAGCGAATTCCTGCACAACGCAATCCATATACTTTTGACTATCGGCGACAGGCCGCTCAGCGAGGGGTATATCATCGATCTTTTGTTCATCGAAAGCTTGTCAAGAAGTTAGGTTATGCCCCTCCTAGTCGGGTGATGGTGATGGCTTATTGGCTGCGTGAGTTGCTAGCGAGTAGGTTGCGTAAGCGTGTGACGGATCCAGTGGGTCGGGCGGTAACGTTGGCGATGGTGTTGGGTATTCGTGAGGAGATGGATAAGTCGGTACAGGCATCGTTTGCAGATGCAGGGGTTTTACATATTTTGGCAGTGTCGGGCTTGCATGTGGGGATGATATATGCGATCTTGCTTTTTTTACTCTCTTTGTTGGGACTTTATGGTCATCGTCGGCGTTGGTGGCAAGGGGCGGTGGTCTTATCGGTCTTGTGGGTATATGTGCTGGTGACGGCTTGTGCGCCTTCGGTGGTACGTGCGGTGGCGACACTCTCGCTGGGGACGATGGCACGGCTTCTTCGTCGACAGCATCATGTGGTCAATGGGCTGGCGGTCACTGCGTTCGGGAGTCTTCTGTATCAGCCTCTCTGGTGGGGAGACATCGGCTTTCAGCTCTCTTACCTAGCGGTAGGGGGGATTACTTTCTTTTATAGGCGACTGTATGGGGTTTTCAAGGGGCGTAATCGGCTGCTGAGGTATGTCGGGTCGATGGGGATGGTCTCGCTGAGTGTGCAGCTGACGACGTTGCCATTGAGTCTTTACTATTTTCATCGTTTTCCTACGTATCTTTTGTTGGGTAATATGGTGGCGGTGCCTTTGGCTTCGGTGATCTTGGCTTTGGGGTTGGCGACGTGTGCTTTGGGTGATGTGCCTAGGGTTGGGGCTCTGCTTGGGGCGTTGCTTTCATCTTTTCTGCGAGGGTTGCATCGGTATGCTTGTGCGTTGCAGGGCCTTCGTTTCAGTCGGTTGGGGCCTTTCTTTCCTTCTGGGTGGGAGGTGGTGCTGGGCTATGGGCTGATTGGTAGCTTGACGGCTTTTTTTGTTTTGAGGAGGTTTCGCTATCTTTTGTTGGCGTTCTTGGTAAGTGTGGGGATGGCCTCTTTTTCTCTGGTGCGGTGGGATCGTCAGTGGCGGCAAGAGGCGTGGATTGTCTATAGTGTCCGTGGTCATAGGGTGTTCTCTCTGATACAAGGGCGACGGGCGCTCTTCTTGCGCGATGGCCCGCTAGACGAGGGGAGTGATGCTTATCGGCGGGAGGTGCTTCCTAGCATGGAGGCGATGGGTGTACTGGATGTGGTTTTCTGTCCTTTCGATGTGCAGGCTTTTCGGGTAGGGGATGAGCTTTTTTTCCGAAGGTGGAGGGGGATGGAGCTGGTTGACTGGCGGGGGAGGCGGATTGTCTGCCTTGGTGAAAGGAGTGAGGTGCCGCCTCGTCTTGCTAGCAAGGAGGTTATTGATCTCTTGATAGTGGATGGGTATCGTTTGTCGACGTTGGTACCGTGGCTGGCTCAGTTGGCTCCTCGTGTGGTTGTCCTTGGTTATGGACTGACTTGGAGGCAACGAAAAAGGTTTAAAAGGGAGCTAGAGAAAGCAGGAGTTGTATGTCATGACCTACAAGCAATGGGAGGGCTTTATGAAAGATTTTAACGAATAGCCATTGCCAGCGAGCGAACCTAGAGGCGTTCGGCTAGGCTGATACGACTGGAGAAGCTTCCCACCTTCCATTGATTTTTTTAATGTCAACATTTATGCTTTTGAAGGTTGGTATGATTTTTTGTTCTATTTATTATCTTCTTCTTTTCTTCTATACCCACTATGCTTTCGAGTAAATACAAGCATTGAGTACAAAGAAAGGCTTGTAAAAGTTTAGTATATTCACTTTTCATTTTGCTTGCTTCGTACTTATTATTTCCTTTTTCATCCTTTATAAATTCAAGCGCAGAAAGTATGTTAAGATCCATATAATTTATCAGAAGCACTTCATCATCATCTTTTCGCATATTTGACCTAATATGTACAGACTTTTCTTTAGAGAGTTTCGCTAAGAAATTAACTACCTTATCGTTTCTTGTCTGGATCAATGAACGCCAATCTTTGGGTTGTTCTTTAAACTCTTCACGTATGAATAGGTAGATCTCTTCATAATAAGGATAAAGGGAAGCATCAAGCTGATCTATTATTTTAGGTTCTTTATCTTTCAGCCATGCTTTGTAGGCTTTTATTTCGTCACTATCCTTCTTTCCATCGTCTTTTTTATCTCCATCGCCTTTCGAGCGCATAGTACAAGGCCAGCGATACGGCCGTGATGACTACGCCTCCGATGACATACATAGCGATTCGTTTTTGATTTGCTTTTGTGCTTTGTTCGGCGGGGTATTAGGCAGGTAAGAGGGAGGAGCCATGGGCCATCGCACTAGTGATAACGGCAAGGGATAGTAATTTTTTTATGATATTTTTTGTACAATTATGGGTAAAAAGGTAGGGTTTTTTTCTTTTTTATCAAAATTTAAAAGGGTCATACATAGTTAGCTGGCGAACCTAGAGGCGATTTGTGCTTTTAGGAGCTAGTCAGCACTGTTTCTCTCTCTTTTGGTTGCAATAATTTTTTCAATGGGTTTTCAGCTAGCTAGGGGGATGCTTTGAGGGGATAATATCCTCTTACTCATCATCTTTTTCTCTTCTTTTTTCTCTTCTTCCCCCCCCTCTCTTTTTGCTATCCCTCTCCATTCACCATTATGATTTATTATGTCAATGTGGAAGATGTTAGCCCATTGTTTTCCTGTTTTTGTTTCTTTGGGTTTATTTGAACTTATTATTTTACCAGTAAACTTCTCATTAGGGTTGACTCCATGAGCGAGGAAGGCCTGAGCGACAGATAGGTATCGAAACTCTAACATGTATACGAAATTAGCGTTTACTATTTGTTTTTTTACTTCTGGTCCTTGTACAGCTTCTAAGAAGTATAGCAGTTGGCTCATGATAAAGCCTGCTAAATGCCGATCGCGTTTTTTTACGATATCTCGTGTGTACTGTAACATAAATGGGTCCGTCTCGTTTTTTTTGTCTGGCCCATTAGAATATTGCTTGTTAATATCTATAGAATATTTCTTAAAGAGCTCGGCTATCTCGCTGACGACCGTATCATTTACTTCACCAACCCATGCGGACCACTCGTTTGTTTCTTCTTTTGGTATTTGGAGTTTTTCTTTTGCAAATATTTTATCAAAATCTTCTTGAAAATCCTTTGAATTAACGTTGCTTTTTTCAACGGTGCTACTTTCATCAAGCCACTTTTTGTATTCTTTTATTTCTTTACTGACCTCTTTATTTTTATTATGTAATCTTCCACAATTTTTTAAAAAATAGTACAAAGTCAAGGATATAGCCGTAACCACTATACTTCCGATGATATACATAACCCTTCGTTTTTTCCTCATTTTTGCGTCTTCTTCAGCGGTATCTCCTTCTTCGGCTGGGTCTTCTTTCTTGGCGGTATCTTCTTCTTCAGCGGTATCTCCTTCTTCGGCTGGGTCTTCTTTCTTAGTTGAGTCTTCTCTTTTAGGGAAGTCTTCAGCAACTAAAACGAAAGAGTCACTGGCGATTACTCCTATGACAATGGCAAAAAATACTAATTTTTTCATAATTTTTTTTGGAACTCAGGAAGCCAAGGTATGTATTTTATGCGTAAATGCAAAATGTATAAAGAAAGTGTTTCCCATTTTTTTGTGTGCTTAAAAAGCATGATAAGGGCTAACTTTGTCATCCAGACGTGCGGCACACCTTCAGAAAAAGGTCTAAAGGAAGGCCCTGTTCTCTCATTACCACTTAGTTTTTGTACCTATGAAGGCAAAAGAGTTCGATAAGAAGGATATTACAAAAAAGGCAGTAAGCAGAAATAAGACATGTAAAGCCACATTGGTTTTAGGATCAGGAGGTATAAGAGGCATTTCACAAATTGGTATCATAGAAGTGTTGCACGAGGCAGGCATCCCTATCGGTCACATCGTTGGTTGTAGCATCGGTGCGTTTACAGGCAGCTTGTATGCCGACACGTGTGATCCTAAAAAAGCGTATGAGATCGCCTTAGAGGTGATACCTAGTGGCTATTGTTATAGTACCTTTGGAATTCCGTCTTTGCGAAAGGGACTGCGTGGGAAAGGGTTTTTCAACATGAAACGTTTAGAGAAGATTTTAAGCAAAAACCTTAAGGTAAAAACATTTGAAGAGCTACAAATGCCTTTGAGTGTAGCGGCTACGGATATCATAAGAGGAAGGCTAAACCGTTTTTCAAAAGGACCTTTGATCGCCCCTCTCTGCGCTTCAGCTGCCATCCCCGGGGTCTTTCAGCCCGTTGTGATTGAGGATTCCTATTATGTGGATGGAGCCGTGGTTTCTGGATTGCCTGTAGAGATGGCTAAGAAGGCAGGGGCAGATGTCGTTATTGCGGTTAATGTGCGTCCTCCTACTTCTCCAGAAGAGATCAATGGTAAAAGTGGGTTCATAGAACGTAGCTATAACATCATGCGCGATCAAAGTGAAAAAGATGAAGAGAGGATGGCAGATATTGTCTTGCGTCCTCGTTCTCAGGAGTTTGCCTTTCTTTTTGCTAGCAAGAAAAAGATACGCAATCTCTATGAAGAAGGGAAACGGATAGCGGAAGCGAATCTGGACAAGATAGAAAAACTGTTGCAGTCGAAAGGTAGTTAAAGGTCCTCTTTAGGTATTTTTTGTGCTTTTGTTTCCTTGCCGACTTCCCCTAAATGTGTTAACTCCTGCTCAAATCAAAAAGTATGTCGTTTTTTTTGTAGAAAAAACACTATCTTTGTACTGTTTTTATGGTTAATAAAGCGCCCTTGTAATCCTCTACCTTTATATCATGTCTACAGACAAAATGTTTAGCACTGCCCCCCAACCTCATCGGGCCATCCTTGTTGGTGTCTGTTTGGATCGGCAGCTTATTGAAGAGACCCAAGCGCATATGAAAGAGCTACACGAACTCGCCCATACACGTGGCATAGAAGTGTCAGCTGTTTTCATCCAACGAAAGAAGCATTTTGACCCGAAGACGAAGGTAGGTAAGGGGAAGGTAGAAGAGATCAACCTACGAATCAAAAAAGATCAGGTCGACAGCGTGCTCTTTGACGATGAGCTAACCCCCGCACAGGTACGCAACTTAGAGAAAGCGTTAAATGTTAAGGTGTGGGACAGGACCCTTTTAATCTTAGAGATTTTTGCTATGCATGCACGCACTGTACAGGCAAAGACACAGGTAGAGCTCGCCCAATATCAATATCTTCTTCCTCGCCTAAAGCGTATGTGGACCCACCTTTCTCGCCAAGGAGGCGGAGGAAAAGGGGCAGGGATGCAAGGGACGGGTGAAAAGGAGTTAGAGACCGATAAGCGGATTGTGCAACGTAAGATACATCTACTCAAAGAGAAGCTGTCCGTCATCTCTCGTCAAGCCGAGGTAAGACGTGGACAAAGAGAACATTGTGCTAAAGTAGCGCTGGTAGGCTATACCAACGCAGGTAAGTCGACATTAATGCAGCGGCTTGCCAAAGTGGATGTCTTGGCGGAAGATAAACTATTTGCCACGCTCACAACAACTGTTCGCAAGGTAGTGATCCAACACATCCCTTTCCTTCTTGCGGACACGGTCGGTTTTATTCGAAAGCTGCCCCATACGCTGGTTGAATGTTTCAAAAGTACGCTTGCTGAAGTGTCTGAAGCCGACCTTTTGCTCCATGTGGTCGACGGTTCACACCCTCAAGCTAACCACCATATCAAGGTCGTTATGGAGACGTTGCAAGAAATAGGTGCCGACAAGCTTCCTATGATCTTAGTACTCAACAAAAGTGATCTTCTCCCTGAAGAAACGACATCTCAAGAGAAAGAAAAGCTATATCACCATCAATACAGGTGCCCTGTAGTTGCTATCTCTGCGAAGGAGCTGACAGGCTTGGCCAACCTTCAAGACCTCATATACGAAAAAGTCTCCTCCATACACCAACAGCGCTATCCCCAAAATAGCGCTGTCAATACAGCCCCGTAGTTCAATGGATAGAATAAGAGTTTCCTAAACTTTAGATACAGGTTCGACTCCTGTCGGGGCTACTTTCTAAGCCAATATAGCCACATTTCTCTGTATTGACAGTGCTAAAAAAATGCCTACCTTTGCGGCATAATCCTTCATTCAATATAATTGCTTACATAATGTCACTGGTAAAAAAATTCTTAAACCCTAAAAACGACGTAGCCTTTAAAAAGATATTTGGTACCGAAAAAAACCAAGACATCTTGATTACCATGCTCAACGCAGTACTTAAAAAACAGCTACACAAGCCCATTAAAGAAGTCCAGTTTTTAAGCCCCATCCAAGAGCCAGAAGCATTAGCCAAGAAACAAAGCATCGTAGACGTACTATGCAAAGACGAAGACGGCTGTCAGTACGTCATTGAAATGCAACTAGCCAACGCCAAAGGATTTCAGGAAAGAGCCCAATACTATGCATGCAAAGCCTTCATCAGCCAAATGAAAGAAGGGCAAGCCTATGAAAACCTAAAAGAAGTCATCTTCCTGGCCTTTTGCAGCTTTCCTATCTTCAAACATAAAAAACATTACAAAAGCGAACACATCACCATAGATAAAAAGACAGGAGAACACGATTTAGACAAGCTGAGCTTTACATTCATCGACCTGATCAAGTTCGATAAGACGCGCAGCAAAGCCATTGAAGACCTCAGCCTAGAAGAAAAATTTTACTATTTCCTTCATCATGGCAGCACCATAGACGAAGGCTCTCTACGCACCCTGATAGGACAAGATGTGGTCATAAAAAACGCTTTCAAAGCGTTAGAACGCTACGCATGGACAGACGATGAGCTGTGTAGATACGAGCAAGAGCTTAAAAGAGTACGCGACAATCAAGCCTGTCTGTCATTTGCACAAGACCAAGGTGTCCAAAAAGGCATAGCAGAAGGAAGAAGAGAAGGCATAGCAGAAGGAGAAGAGAGAGGAAGAAAAGAACGCAACCAAGAGATTGCCCGTGAACTCCTTATCCTAGGCATAGACGATAAAACCATCATCACAAGTACAGGCCTCACCCGTCAGTGGCTTGGTCACCTAAAAAACGAAATAAAAGAAAATAAATCATAGTAACTCTATAATCCTGTGACATCGTTGCATTAAACTACAAGCAAGCACAGAAATAAAAAAAGCTATCATGCTTCATTATCAAAAATGGCGGAGTGAGAGGGATTCGAACCCCCGGTGCCTTTTTTAAAGGCACACCCGCTTTCCAGGCGAGCACCTTCGTCCACTCGGTCATCACTCCAGCAACAGACAGCAAAGATATCAAATTTGAACCTTTTCTTTGCCTGTCTTCTGATGAATTCTCAATGAGAGGAGAAAAAAGCGACACCTGACAGAGAACAAAGCGGTACCGTTTAGTTTTTTGTGCCTCCAAAAAGGTCTATCCATATCACATGGACAAAGGGTAGTTATTTGTCAGACAATTAGGGTATGATGAATCTGAAAAAAGCTTTTTCACGGAAGTGACTTTTTTCACACCTTCACCCCCACCCTCTCAAGAGCGTCAAAAATTTCTGTTAGAAAATCACCAATATCAATCTGAGCATAGTCATTCATACCAATATCTAGGCATTCCTGAAGAAAAAAGTACTTCCGATGAGCAGACCATGCGATTATAGGCGTTGTAGTATCAAAAACCCTAATAAGTTTGGTCGCTCTCCAACCATCCATCACAGGCATTTCTAAGTTCATAAGTATAGCATCATACTTTTCTTTTTTTGCCTTCTCAACAGCGATATGACCATCAGTGGCCTTGTCGAACAAGATTGGTATGTCGTTCTTTTTTATATGCTGTTCCAAAAATTTGAGGAAAAAATGACTCAAGATTTGTTTCCAAACGAGGAAGAACACACCGTAAAAACAAAACCAAACCTAAAAGCTCCACTTGCAGAACGAATGAGACCCCAATCTCTTCAGGAAGTTCTTGGGCAAGAACACCTTCTCGGACCTGG
>JBCCFU010000017.1:0-12704 GCA_039029575.1 Bacteroidota bacterium
CATCCTTGACCAGCTGCGCAGCATAGGCGTTTCGTGCGATTGGAAGAGGTGTCGCTTCACCCTGGAGGAGAAGCTTAGCCAGGCGGTGATCCAAGCCTTCGTCACCCTACACGAGCAAGGCTATATCTACCGTGGCCACCGTATGGTACGGTACACTGGGACCCAGCAGGACAGACAGCCTTGGCCGATGACGAGGTGATCTACCGCGAAGTGCAAGGACACTTTTATCACATCAACTACCGCGTTGCAGGCGAGGAAGAGACCTTTGTCACCGTAGCGACCACGCGCCCCGAGACGCTCCTTGGCGATACGGCCCTCTGTGTACATCCTGACGATCGACGCTATGCCCACCTCATCGACCGCAAGATCCCCATCATCGCAGACCCCTATGTCGACCCCGAGATGGGGACAGGCTGCCTGAAGATAAAAAATGAGAAATTTGTTCCAAAATTGGCACCTCTCTAAAAGTTATCAAGCTCTCTTTTAGATAATTCAATTTGAAAAGCTCCCTTTTTTTCGTGGTCGTTAAAGAGCTTTTTTTTGTATTTTTTTAAACATGAGTCGCAAGGATTTTTTTGACATTTTTTTAATACAAAAAGAATAACACTTGAGGTGATAAAAATACTTCCAGATACCCATACCCATCTTGGGGAAAGAAGGATAGGAGAACTAGTGGGCGATGCAGTAGGAGCGATCGAAGGGGATAGAGAAGGGCTAAATGTAGGAGAAATACTAGGAGACAATGTGGGGCAAACAACACAGAAAGGGATAAGTCGCTCTTTCTCGAAGTTAGGACTACTTGTTATCGGACATGAAGTATTCGAAAACGCCGATAATACATAGGTTTTAGGTCTAACTTTTTTTCCCCACGCACAAAGGTCTTGATTGAATGAGCGGGCATCATAGAACATATAAGACATATCCGTCACACGAGAGACATCCCAGCTGCTTAGGTCTTGATTGAAGGATGAGTCACTAGAGAACATCCAAGACATATCCGTCACACTTGATACATCCCAGTTGCTCAAGGGTTGATTGAAGGCTGAGGCACCCCAGAACATAGCGTACATAGTAGTTATACCAGAGACATCCCAGTTATTCAAGGATTGATTGAAGGCTGAGGCATCGTAGAACATATAGGACATGTTCGTGACGCTTGATACATCCCAGCTGTCCAAGGGTTGATTGAAGGTATCAGCACCAGAGAACATACCAACCATATCCGTGACACTCGAGACATCCCAATTGCTGAGGTTTTGATTGAACGATCTGGCACTAGTGAACATAAAGGACATATCCGTGACACTCGAGACATCCCAACTGCTGAGGTTTTGATTGAAGGATCTGGCACCACAGAACATATAGGACATATCTGTCACACTAGAGATATCCCAGCTACTGAGGTCTTGATTGAAGGCATCGGCATTCTCAAACATATAAGACATGTTAGTGACCCTCCCTACATCCCAACTATTCAAAGGCTCATTAAAGTTTGATCTACCCCTGAAAAGCTCGGACATATCCGTCACATTACCCACACACCAAGTACCAATAGGTGAACCATAAGTGTCTAAAGCATAAAAGTCAAGTTCTAAATAAGAAGAATCATCCGCCGTTGAATAGCTATAATCAGTATCATAATAGTCATAATCGTAAAACGTCGCTGAATAAAAATAATTATCCACTGCACTTTTTAATTCTGCTCGATCTTGAAAGCACTTTTTTGAGGTGCCTGTATTAAAAAGCAATACACTACTTAGCAGCACCTTGGATACAGATGAGAAAAGGCTCGCTTGAGTAGCAAGGGGAGAAAATATAAGTGAAGTGAATAGGATCAGACGACTCAGTGATTTATTCATGATTAATGGAGTTAAAGGCTCAGGGATAATAATTTTTTTATAATTTCTCCTCTAAATATATAACTTTTTTATTGAAAAGGAAAAGTCGTTAGTTTTTTTGTACATACTAAGAAAAACTTTAGCGCACCTACCCCGAAGTCTCTACAAACGATATTTCGCCTTTTAAGCCGTTCTAAGGGCTTAAAATATTTTTATTTACTTCTTGGAAAATTTTCGCTGCCTCAAAGCCTGCCACGGCAGCAGAACAAAAATTCTCAAAAACAACTGGTACCTAATTTTTAAAATTCTTCATACTCACATACCAACCCTCAAAAGCAAGGCAATGCTCTATAGAAAATGTTTTTTTTACAAAAAATCCATTATTTTTAATAAAAACAAACCCTTCTCCAAAATGAATATCAACCAAATCATTGCCTTTATCGTACCCCTGTTACTTTCTACAACCCTTTTCGCCTCTGATCGCAACCATAGCATGGCACCTATCCCGCTTTCGTCTAGTAGTTTTTCCTATTGTGGAACTTACATCCCTCCCTTCAATATCAATGAAACACCCATGCCCGCTTTCTTTTTCTCAGATGTAACTTCTCAAAACATCAATAACCCGAATGAAAGCGTTTCCTACAGACAGCCTACGCCTCCCAAGAAATTCCCCGAAGAAGATGAGGAAAGCTGGTTTCAATTTGTTGCAAAAAAAGACCTTCAATGCGTTCAATATATCTTAAAAAAATACAATTTTTATATAAACATGATCAACAAAGTAGGCAATACGGCCTTTCTTATAGCTTGCCAGAATCAAGACCTACGGATGGCAAAATATCTCTTTGAAGAAGGAGCTGATGTCCATGCCAAGAACGTCGTTACGGGATGGAATGCATTGCACTTCTCTTGTGTGCATGGAGACAAAGTATTCACCCAATGGCTATTGCACCTAAACGTAAACCGACATGCACTCACCTACAATGGAAAGAGAGGGTTTGACATTGCGTCCATGTACGGACATAAAGCGTTTGCCACTTGGCTCTCACCGGAGCTATCCAAAGAGGCGCTTGATGATGGAGGAAATAATGCTTTGGCCTTGGTCAACACTTATGAAACCCGCTCTCAATACCAAGTAAATAACACTTCCCCTTCTTTCAGCCTACAAACCCAGTCTATAAGAACAGAATCGAACATTTATCAGCAAAGCCTTCCTTCTACAACTTTTTATATCAACCATACCTTTTCCAAGCCCAACCCTCCTACCCTATATATATATAACAATGCGTTTGCTGGTAATGATGGAAATGAGGAGAAAAGTTACCCGATGCCTTTACCAGAGTTTAGCCTACAACCCAGTAACGCCACTCTTTCTACAACTACGAGCTCACTTCCTCCGAGTCTGACACCCACTGCCTCTATATCAGTCGATGATGATCAAAGCGATGAACCAACAGCTTCCAATGACCTTGTCCCCATCCCTCTAGAACAAAGGAGTAAAAAGAAATTTCCATGCCTATATTGCCCAAAAGGATACTCCTACCAATGTGGTCTCAACGCCCACCTTCCCTCCCATCTAGATCCTAAATCCACCATTTGTCACCATTCTAACAAGCGGTTTGCGTCTAAGACAAACTTACAAATCCATCTTAAAGGCGCACATAGCAAGGAAAGACCGTATGAATGTGAGTTTTGCAAAAAAAGATTTAAAAAGAGTAAAAAACTAGAAAGACACCTTCCCATTCATCATAGTGAAAAACCCTATTTTTGTGGTATATGCAATAAAAGGTTTGATCAACCATCCATTTTAGAAGCACATATCAATCAAGTACACAAAAAAATCAGACCTTTTAAATGCAAAAAATGCTCTAAAGCTTTTAAGAGAAAAGCCCACCTTACAGGTCACATGAAAACCATGCATAGCAAAAAAAGCATTTGCAAATATTGCAATGAGAACTTTGAAACAGCCAGTAAACTCAAAAAACATCTACGTATCCATACCGGAGAAAAAGTAGTTGTTTGTCCATTGTGCCAGATACCCTATAAGAATCAATATACTTTGCGCGCCCACCAAAAGAAGAAACATCAAGACGTGGACATTTATCCATGCGAATCCTGTGAAAAATCATTTGAAACCTTCCATCAACTTAAACGACACAACCGTATCCATACAGGAGAATCTTCAGCGATCTGCCCAGGTTGTAACAAATGTTTCTCATCGCCCAGCAACAGAAACAGCCATATTCGTAGAATGCACAAAAAGGATGCTCGTAGGCTATTTGACCTTGTCCAAGACTAAAAATTTTAGGTAAAGAAGATATTTTTCATTAAAAATGACTAATTTTGTATAAACCATTTACCCTGATACCATGAAACCACAAAAAATATCGGCCTTTATCTTGCCACTCTTGCGCTGCGTGCCCCTTGCTGCCTTTCAGATGCCTTTGTACAACGGCTCAACGCCTATCACCTTATCTCTTGGCAGTCACAAAGCACCCCACAAGAAAGTCCAATCCCCTTCTACTGAAACTTCTGAGCAAGCAATCTCTGAAACAGTAAAAAAAGATTTTTTCAAAGCCGCTTTAGAGCATAAAGGGTATGAAACAAAGCAACCTTCCACGAAAGCCATAAGCAGCTATTTGGATACATGGAAAGGGCATGGGGAAAGGAAGCAAAAGATATTCTGCATTGAGGTGAAGCATACAGAAAAAAGGGCCTAAGAATGCATGAAACGATTCTTTCTTAAAAAAGTTGAACCCACCCGTGTATTTTTGAAACCCTTCCTAGGCAAGCATATAATCACCTTTTCGATACTTAATACGTCCAAGGAAGACATATATGTCTTCTATATCCACTTTCTCGGGAATTCTTTCAGAGACTTGAAGAGCTTTATGAAAATATAGTCAGTCGCTTTTCTGTCGGCTTCCTCTGTTTTGAGTCTATTATAAGCGCAACCTATCTTAAAGTAGATTCCAAGCTTATCGATATTTTTTCCTTCTATTTTATCGGCAATCTCAAAAAAATACTTAGCATGTCCCTCCATCCTCTTTTCTATCTCCTCATCATAAAGGTTGGCTTGAAGCAGAGTCGTCGTGACTATGTAGTGAAAACGATACCCTGCATAATTTTTGGGGATGCTTTCGGAAGGTATTTGAGAGAGATGTACTTTGGCTTCTTCAAAGGCTTCCTTAGCCCAAAAAGAGGAAAAAAGCCAAAAATGGGCATGCCCAATCTTTAGAAAATCGTTTGGAGATATCTCGTTTGAGAGAGAAAGAGCTTGCTGAAACTCATCGATGGCTGGGTCATACGTCTTTTCATTATAATAGTCTATGCCTCTCTTATAGTGTACATCTATCATTTCGCGTAGCTTCTTATCTTCTTCTTTGGGAAGTGGTTGCACTACCATCGATTCTTCATATAAACTGTTTGGGTTGCTGTCCCCTCTAGGATCTATATTGACGAACATTTGCCCTTCTCTTCTCGGCAGATACGATGACGCTTGGGCATCAGAAACATTCATGCTAAAGTGCATAGGAGAGTCAAAATTTGGTTTCCAAGTAGGAAATTGAGTCTTGGATAACCCGATAAAGTAAGTAAAAAGAAGAAACAAAGGTTTCATGATGTAAAGCAAAACTTAATGGAAGGAGTTAAAAAAGTAGGCTTAGAAAGCTTAGTTATAAGATAATATAACTTTTTTTAATGATAAGTATTGAATAAAGGGTATATTTTTTATTTTATAATGATAATCATCGATTAATTATAATATAGTGCGTAGCTCGTTCATGTCTCCTCCTGCAGAAAAGCTCATGATATGTACTTGACGATTAGCATCTATCACTTTTACTTCGGAAAGGATTTGTATTTCTGAAGGTATCCTAGAAAAAATCACAAAAGTTGTCGCACAAGTGAGTGCGTAACCTAACCCCCATATCATACTTTTTCGTGCGAGGCTAAGGGCTAAGTTAATCAACTTAAGAAACTATTAGGTTTGACGTTTTATGCCGTGAAGCTTGCTACAAAAGGTGCTCTGAGAGAGGGGTATGCAACGATAGCAGGCTTTTGAGGTGATGGGCATGTTTTAGCTGGCCCATGATTCTCTATCAAGGCTTCGAAGGTGGATAGCTTCGGCAATATGTGTGGGGTTGATGTTGATGTGTTCTTCGAGGTCGGCGATGGTGCGTGCTACTTTGAGGATGCGGTCATAGGCACGGGTGGAGAGGGAGAGTTTCTTCATGGCTCTTGTGAGGAGTGTTTGACTTTCTGTTGTGAGAGGACACATTTTTTGCATAAGGCTTGGGGGGATCATGGCATTGGAGTGGAGGGTGGGGTAGGGGGCAAAACGCCTGCATTGCCTTTGACGGGTGTTGATGACACGTGTTCGGATGGTTTGGCTGCTTTCGCGCTGGTCAGCTCTCTGTTTTGTGTTGAACTTGACGGGGTGGACTTGTAGGTGGATATCGATACGGTCGAGGAGGGGGCCGCTTATCTTGCTTAGGTACTTTTTTCGGAGGGTTGGGGGACAGGTGCACGCTTTTTCTGGGTGGGTGTAGTAGCCACAAGGGCAGGGGTTCATGCTGGCGATGAGCATGAAGTTGGCGGGGAAGTCAAGGCTTAACTTAGTGCGTGTGACAGTGATGCATTGGTCTTCCAAAGGTTGTCGAAGGACTTCAAGGACGGAGCGTTTGAATTCGGTGAGTTCTTCTAAAGAGAGGACACCATGGTGGGCGAGCGATATTTCGCCGGGTTGTGGGATGGATCCTCCTCCTACGAGGGCTACTTCGCTGATGGTATGGTGGGGTACGCGGAAAGGGCGTTGGGTGATGAGGGGTTGTTGGCCCATCTTGCCGGCGACGGAGTATATCTTGGTCGTCTCCAAGGCTTCGTGGAGGCTGAGGGGAGGGAGGATGGTAGGCAATCTTTTGGAGAGCATGCTTTTGCCTACGCCTGGGGGGCCGATCATCAAGAGGTTGTGTCCTCCTGCAGCAGCTATCTCTAAGGCTCTTTTAGGATGGCTTTGTCCTTGGATGTCTCGCATGTCAAGGTGAGGGGGGGCTTTGGTATCGGGATTGGTAAAGAGGATGTTTGGGTTGATGAAGAGGGGTTTGATCTTTTTTTGTCCACTGAGGAAGTCGATGGCTTCTTGGATGTGCTGGACGGGGATGATGTCTAGGCCCTCTACGATGGCGGCTTCTGGGCTGTTTTCTTTGGGTAGGATGAAGCCTTTATATCCTTGTCTTTTTGCCTCAAGAGCCATAGGCAGGGTGCCTCGTATCGGCCGAAGGGTACCATCTAAGGCGAGTTCGCCTGCGATCATGTATGATCCTAGGTTGTCCAGGTGGGCTTGCTCTGATGAATGTAGGATGGCAAGGGCGATGGGTAGGTCGTAGGCAGCGCCTTCTTTTTTGATGCTTGCTGGGGCTAGGTTGACGATGATACGGTGGCGTGGGACGAACCTATCGAGGTGTTTGATGACGGACTCTACGCGGTGTTGACTCTCTTTGACTGCGTTGTCGGGAAGTCCTACGATGACCATCTTGGTGCCTGTCACGATGTTTACTTCAATGGAGATAACTTTTGCATCGACTCCGTAGACGGTGGCGCTATAGGTTTTGGTAATCATATAAGGGGTGTAAAGTAGGGGGCAATATACACTTCTTTGGAGATTATACCCTGTAACCTATATTACTCTGTGGCCTCTTCTCGATATTTTTTCCACCATGTGTTGAGTTTCTTTTTTTGTTGGGCGATGATATAAGCGTTTTCTTTGGTGAGGTAGTCGTCATCAGGGTGGGGGAAGGTGCTCTTTTCGACGAAGATAAGGCGTTGTGCTTGGAGGCCGTTTTTATCGATGTAGGTGTGAGGGGATGAGAGCAGGCCTACCGTAAGGGGTCTTTTTTTAGAGATTTGGAGGACTTTTGATATCTCTTCAGGTATGTTTTTTCGAGTAAAGAGGACGTGGCCTTGTTTGTCTTTTACATTACTATATTCGATGGGGTAAGCTTCTTGCAGGACATCTTGTTTTAGGAGCTTATAGAGTAGTTGCTTCCTTTTGGTTTTGTCTTTCTCGATGGCTTGGTATAGCTTTTGTAAGTCGTTGTTTGTGGTATAGTAGAGTACTTGAAAAAAGCGAAAGAGGGGTTCTTTTTGAGGGGGTGAAGAGGGAGAGGACTTAAGAGAAAGCACTTCTTTGGGAGAGGGGTCGGAGAGTGAGACAATGGTGTTGAGCCCGGCGTGAACGAGCAGCTCGTCTTCAATCTCTTCATATAGCTTCTTTCTTATTTGGGGCATTGTCTTTGGATGGACATGGATGAACTCTTCCAACAAGAAAAGTTCTTGCTCTTTGATGCCTCTTTTGTAATAGTCTCGTAGTTTAATCTCGGCCAATTTTTTCACTTTCTGCTTAGGGGCCAAGTTGGGGGAGGATAATTTTTTAGCTTCTCTTCTGAGATGCTCTTTGATTTTTTCCTGCTCGCCCAAGGGATAGTCAGCCAACAGTTTCTTTAATAGAAGCTGGTTAGCTTGGTATTCCTTGTACTCACTGCTTGTACGACGCAGTGAAGCGTTTGTAAAGGTTTTCGATGGACAGCAGACCACAATTAAGAAGAGTAAATATATCTTTTTATGTCTATTGCTGTCTACCATAGTGACCTAGTGAGGCTTTTACAAAGGCTCTATCCAACCCTATCAACTGCTATTACCCCTTTTTTTCTTCTTTCTTTTTCTCCTCTTCTTTTTCTTCAGGGAGCCCTAGTTCTTTTCTAACCTCTTCGGTAAGGTCAAGTTTGCTTTTGGAGTCAAGAGATACCATTTGTATCAATTCTTCAGGTGCGTTAATCAGAGATGTATAGATCGGAGAGTATACTACCATATCCATACTCTTATTCTTTCGAACCTTTTCTATAGCTTCCAAGATCTTTACTCTTGTTTCATTAAATTCTTTTTGTATATCCTGCTCCATTTGTTTTTCTATGCGAGCCATGATGCTTTTGATCTCTGTTATCTTTGCATATTCTTTACTTTTTAATTTCTTCTTAGCTACTTGGTCGCTCATTTTAAGGAGTTCGCTAAAAGCCTCTTGCGCTGAACGATAGCGTTTCATTTTCTGATAACGTTTCATAACATCCACTATATCCCTGTCTCTTACGCTTGAATCGTTATCCATAGCGGCATTGACTACTCCTGCGGTGATTTTTTCGTACTTTGCGAGGAGGGCTGCGTAGGGTTCACTTTTTTCTTTTGACTTTTCTTTAGCGAGAGTTGAATGTTTCTTTACTAACTCTTTTAAAAATAACTTGGTTATTTTCATGTTATCTACGTAGCCAACCTTTGTTTTGTTGCGAGAGCTTATCAGTAGAGATACGCAGAATAAGAAGTTAAGGCCGGTTATGGCTATGATTGCGCGTCGAAACCATGTTTGAGCGGCTGGTGAGCTTATTTTGAAATCTAAATTTAAGTTTGGCATAATAATTTTCTTTTGGTTAGGGGGCAAATCTACAAAGAAATAAGGGGTTGTACAAATATTTGTGGTTTGCTTTAGTCCCCAACCCCGGTACTACCGAAGCCTCCTTCGCCTCGTACGGTCTCAGGTAATTTCTTGGTGGGTTCCCAGGTGATTGAGGTATAGGAGGTGACGACGAGTTGTGCGATGCGGTCGCCATTTTTTATGACGAAGGGTTGGTCTAGTAGGTTCATCATCAAGACTTTGATCTCTCCTCGGTAGTCGGAATCGATGGTTCCGGGGGCGTTTAGTATGATGGTGCCTTTGCGCGCTGTGCCACTTCGTGCACGTATTTGTCCTTCTAGGCCTTTGGGGAGGGCGATATGGAGACCGGTGGGCACGAGGGTGGGGACATTCTTTTCTAAGGTGATTGGGCTAGATAAGAAGGCAGGGATATCGAGACCAGCAGCTCCGTCGCTCTTGTATTCTGGGAGTTGGTTGGTAGATTTATTGGTGATTTGTACTTTTGTTTGGTATCGGTTCATAATGAAGAAGTAAAAGAGTGATAGGATGCTTTTCTGGGGTAAAGATAGGTAATTAGGAATTATTTTTTGTCGTTTCTTTGATAGAAGAGGAGGTAGGCGTTGTTGACGATGACTTCTTGGGGGGATACTTTTCTGGCTCCATTGCTTTTTAGGTTGTCAAAGTGTCTCCACTGACCTTCGTTGCGACCGTAGGCGGTGCAGTGATAATCGCCGATGGTGGTGGTGACGGCACAGAGCTTGTAGATCGGTTTTGTTGGCATGTCTTTGGCTTTCTCATATTTTGTGAGGTCTATCTCCAAGGGGTAGGTCACCATCTTTTGGTTGCTGGACATTTCTTTCTTTTTTATATGGATGATCAAGATAGGGGGAAGTCGATATAGGGTGGTTTTTACTTTTGAGTGAGTTAAGTTTTTTTTACAATGTTGACAAAACCAACGACTATCAACTACAGTCTTATACTTGGTATAATGGTCTAAAAGTGCATATAGATTATTTTTATGTTCTCCACCCAAATTCAATGAATAAAAGGGTTCAAACAGTCTAAGATCATATTGACATGCATTGTTAGCACATATTATATTAGATTTATATTGTCCAAAAAAGAGATCAATGATGGGGGAGTTTTTGTACTTAAGGTAGGCTTTCCAAGAGAGCAATTCTAGCATTTCTTCAGGGAGGCCATCTACGCTTATGTTATATGACTTAACTTGATGAGGCTTTTTAAGCTCTTCATGTAGCCCTCTATTAATCAGATCCTCAATAAAAAAGGAGGGATCTTCCATTTGGTTGCCACTGTATTCGGGTTTGATGTGCATTATTTGTTTACCAAAGGCTCTTAAGGTGGCATCGATTTCTTTTTGTGTGCCTTGTGACATGGCTCGAAAGAGGTTCTGTAACGTTCGAGATAGCTTTTTGTCTTGTTGGAAGGGAGTTTCTGTGATGAACTTCCAAAAGAGGGGTACGTGTGCGAGTGACTGTACAATGCTGAACATATAGCAGTAAAGCCCTTTTTCGGGAAGGGTTTTAAGACCTACGGTGGGCATGGGGATGGGAGAGAGGTGCTGTGGTTCGTTTGGGGCTTTCTTTGGGGGATCGGTTTCTTCTTTGGTAAGAGGAGGGTCGTCTTTATTCTGATTTTCAGGTTCTTGTTCGATAGGGAGAGGGTCGTTCTTACTTTGATGGAGAGCGTGGTTGAGGATCTGTAGGCAGACAGTGGTCGCGAAGAGTAAGCCTAGTAGCTTCCACACTCTTTTTATTTTTTTGCGGTGGGAAGGGGACGTTTCTTTTATCTCTCTTCTTTGATAGATAGTGTCTGACGAGTTGGGCACCTCTTCATAGCCTATACCTTGACTGAGCTTGGGGAGCGTTAAAACGAAAAAAAGGGCTATTGTGATATTTTTTCTAATCATTAGCAGTAGGTCAGTTGAGACCATCAACGTGGGCCCACCAGGATTCGAACCTGGGACTCCCTGATTATGAGTCAGGTGCTCTAACCGCTGAACTATGGGCCCTTGTTTACATCTACGTTGCTCAGCAGGTGGAAGAGGTGCTGAACAACCAGTCTCTTTTTCGGCACAATATTACCATTTTTTGGGGGGATATGCAATATTATTCTCAACGATGCGTTGGATGGTCTGTTTTGTCTAAGAAGATTTGCCTTGCTTGGCATATTGAAGTGTGATGGCTTTGTCATGGGTGAGGAGGCGTTTGCCTACGGCTTGCATCTCTTCAGGGGAGAGTTCGGCAAGGCGTGTGCCGACTTCTTCATTGAAAAAGTTGGGGTTGTCGATCCAAGTAGCATATGCTAGGGTGTCTGCGCGTTCTAGCAAGCTTGTATGTGAGAAGGCGTGGTGGCTCTCGAACTGATTTTTTACTTTTTCCCACAGGAGGGGGGCTATTTGGGTTGTGCATATGTCTGCAAGGGTCTTTTTGATGACTTCTTCTACTTGTGCAAAGGTGGTGCCTTCGCTTAGCTCTGCTTCGATCATAAAGAGGTCACCTTGCAACATATCTGTTGTGTAGATGGAGAGGTCGGTAAGCCACCCTAGTTCTTCGACGAGTTTTTGATAGAGGAGGGAGGATTTTCCTGTGCCAAGGAGGTGGGCGAGCAGGGAGAGGGAGAGGTGGTCATGGTGCGAGCGTGGGGGGAGGTGGTAGGCTAGGTATAGTACATCAAAGGGTACGTGACCACTTACACGCTTGCTCTGGCCTTTTCGTCGCTGGGCTGGTGCCAGGGGGGCGACGCGGTCGATCTTAGCGGGGGAGCTCTCTAGGGAAAACCATTTTTCGCTGAGTCGTTTCACTTCAGGGAGGTTGACACCGCCCGCTACGACAAGGACGGCATTGGATGGATGGTAAAAACGCTTCCCAAAGGCTTTGACTTCTTCTAGCGTTACGTCTTCAATATGTGAGATCTCTTTGCCTATCGTCGGCCAGCTATAGGGATGTCCTTCATAGGCTAGGGCGAGGAGGTGATGCCATGCATCGCCGTACGGTTTGTTGAAACAGGTTTGCTTAAACTCTTCGATGACGACCTTGCGTTGTACTTCAAGGTGGTGGGGCGTACATGAGAGGTAGTACATGCGATCAGACTCAAGCCAGAAGGCGGTCTCTAGGTTGGATGAGGGCAAGACGCAGTAATAATTGGTTACATCAAAGGTGGTATAGGCATTGTCTTGTCCACCGACTCTTTGCAGGGCTTGATCGTAGCTGGGCACATGCTGGGAGGCACTAAACATCAGGTGCTCAAAGAGGTGGGCGAGCCCTGTGCGGTGGGGGGCTTCGTCTCCTGAGCCTACCTTGTACATCAGGTTGAAGGCCGCTACTTGACTCCCCCTGACAGGGTGAACCAATACGCGCAAGCCATTAGGTAGGGTGAAGTGATGA
>JBCCFU010000018.1:0-12536 GCA_039029575.1 Bacteroidota bacterium
CATCGTTTAGAGTGGAACTAAGCGCGGTACTAGGCAGTGCGAAAAGAAAGAGAGAGAGTAGTAAGTATCGCATGATTTGACTATTAGGGTTAGGCCAGATATATATTATGTAACATATAATATTACAAAGATAAGCATATTTTATTATTTCTCAAAAAAAAATAGGAGTTATTGTACAATAAAAAGACTTTGTCTTGTGTAGCTCTGTTGAGTCGGGATAGCAGGATTTGAACCTACGACCCCTCGTCCCCCAGACGAGTGCGCTACCAGACTGCGCTATATCCCGATTGTTTTTTTATCCTTTGAGGTGTTTGTAAGAAGTGGAGAATGAGGGACTCGAACCCTCAACCCCCTGCTTGCAAAGCAGGTGCTCTACCAGTTGAGCTAATTCCCCAAAGATGGCGCAAATATACATCTTTTATTTGATAAGTTCGTGGAAATCAACGTTTCCTTGTGTAGATAAGCTTTAACCAGTAAAAAAAGATGCCTGAAAGGATGCCTCCTAGTATAAAGAAAGTCATGACTAGGGGATCGGTTCTATCTGCTAGAATTCTGGCGGCCATGGCACCTATGTGGCCTGCTTGATTTTCGACGGCTTGGTTGTTATTGATGGATGGCAATGCCTTTCCTCCTAGGAATCGGACGAGTGCTTTGCCTGTTTCTTGACCGATGTATTCGTCTAGGCAGATGATGGTGAAACCTAAGGCTGTGCCGATCACTCCGCCAATGAAGGCGCTGATGGCTACTCTTTCTGTGAGTGAGAAGTGGCATTTTTTCTTTTTGAGTGCTTTGATAAGGACGGGGATATGGGGAACTTCGATTTGTCTATGTGGGTGTTGAGCTGCTATTTGTCTCTTTTTTTTGCAGTAGTTTTTGAGGAGGTAGGTGGATGTTATGATGATGATAAGGCCTGCGAAGAGGGCGATGACGAAGAGTGCTTTGGTGCTTTCTTTGGGGTTGTTGCCTAATATTTTCTCCCAGCCGTCTTTGGTTTTTTTCTCTTTTTTTGGGAAGGGTTCTGGTTTTTGCTGGATGGTGAGAGGTGCTTTGGTGGGTAGGTGGGTGGGTATTTTGAGGGATGGTATAAAGAGGGTGGCGACCTGTAGGCCATAAGAGGGAGAGAAGTAGGTGATCACTGCATAGGTTTTGTTATAGAGTTGTAAGAAGGTCTGGGTGCAGCTGTTTGGGTTGGAGTCGATGTATATGAGTGTGTTATGTTTGCAAAAGGTGTCGTGGCAGAAGGCTATTTTTGTGGCTCCTTTACAGTAGCTGATGATGGGGTGTTCTTCTTCGCCCAGTTGTAGTGAGCTAAAGGTAGCGGTTTGTGTGCTGTTGTCGACGACGGTACGGGTGGGGTTGGTGCAGGTGGTTGCGTGGCAGAACGTCAGGGTCAGGGGGTAAGGAGGGATGGGGTCTATGGTGGTGATGACGGGGTATCCTTGGGTGTTGAGTTGCATGTCTCCCCCTGTGCCTTGTTGACCGAGGGTGTGGATCACGGGTTTGTCGAGGCCCTTACCTACCTGTATGACTACCCAGGTTGTGAGAAGGGCTTTTTTCAACATGGTTCGTAGGTTGGCTTGCAGGGGGAGGGTAGCGGTACTTATGGCCTGTAGGAGGAGGTGCAGAAGGAGGCGACGAAGAGGTCGTTTAGATGGCATGGTGCTATGGATAAAAGCTCAAAGAAGGTGTAGGGGTGGAATATAAATTAGCCATTTTTAGGAGACTGGGCAATAGATTAAAGACCGAATTGTCTTGGAGTGTCACTGTGTTTTGTAACGTTGGATTTCGATGTCAACTTTTGTGATGTTTGTCATCTGACAGGTGTTGTGGTACTTATATCTTTTTCCTATGAGCAGCAAGCATCCAAGGATGGCACAGCTGATGATGGTTATTGATAGGATAAAGCCTTGTTTGGCGCGTCGTGTCATTTTTTTATAAAAGTCTTTCTCGTCTATTTGTTTTTTTTGCTTTTTTGGAAAAGGTTCTCTTTTTCGATGGATGGTAAGGGGCGCTTTGGTAGGCGAGGGGGTTGGGGCATGGGTAGTAGGTATTGGAGGGGGTAAAAGAGAGATTTTGACAACCTTTATTTCGTAGGTTTGGTCATCTGCGTAGTTGATGATAGCATAGCCTTCGTGATGGTGTTTTAGGGAGAGGTAGGTGCAGCCTTTTGAGGTGGGGTCTATGGGGTGCAAGGTAACCCGGTTGCAGAGAGGGTCGTGACATAGGGCTAGCTTTACGCCTAGGCCACAGTAGGCGACCAGGGGATGGTCTTGGTCGTCGAGTTGTAGGCAGGTCAAGGTTGTGGCATTGGTGGCGTTGTCAAGGGTGAGCAAGGTGTTGTTGTAGCAAGTAAGGTCGTGACAGAAGGCTATTTTCAACCCTTCATTTCGGGGGCTTCCGAAGTAGGTGATGACTGGGTAGTACTTTTTGCTGAGCTGTAACGAGGTAGGGGTAGCGGGTTGTGTGCTATTGTCGATGACTGTCTGCGAGTGGTTGGCACAGGTGAGGCTATCACAAAAGGTTACAGTCAAGTGGTGGGTGACCCCTTGCTCTACAGTGGTGATGATGGGGTGTCCTTGGGCGTTGATTTGGATGGCCCCTCCTGCGCCTTGTTGACCGAGGGTGTGTATCACGGATTTGTCGAGGCCTTTACCTACCTGCATCACCACCCAGGTTGTGATAAGGGTTTTTTTCAATGTGGTTAGTAGGTTGGCGTGTAGGGGGAGGGAAGCGGTACTTATGGCCTGTAGGAGGAGGTGCAGGAGGGGAGGGCGAAGAGATCGTTTGGATGGCATGGTGGTATGGGTAAAAGCTCAAAGGGAAGATGTGTCGGTAAGGAACTTTAAATTAACAAGGTTTTAGTGAATGCAACGATCTTTTTCTTTTTATCGGGTGGTGATGGTGATTTGTGGTTGGTTTAGGGTTGTGGGTTCGTATTATTTTTTCGTAAATTTGATATATGGAACTCTATTTTTCACTGAGCAGGCGTTATCTTCTTCTTCTGTCACTGGTACTTTTGTGCGTTAGTGAGGTGGAGGGTATGTGGCATTGTGATGAAAGGGGTACTACGTTGTCTCTTGCATTAGCGCAGATGAGCACGTTTCCTCAGCCGAGGTCGAATGAGGTTTTCGAGCCTGAGAGTGCGGTGTTTTCAGCAGATGGTCTTTTAGGGATCATCGTCTTTGAGAAGTATCAAGGCAAGAAGGCTACCTATGCTAACATCTATACGATAGAGGGAGATGTGCTTCATTCTTTGAAGCTTGCAGATGGTCATTTGGACCCGTTCCCTTTGCTGGGATTCTCTAATCGGCAGTTGATCTATTCACTCAAAGACGAGATGTATGTGTATGATTTGGTTCGTAGGAAGGTTGTTGCTGAAAAGGTCTTACAGGAGAAGGTATCGTCTTTTATTTGTAAAGATGGCTTAATGGTCGTTATGACGTTGGGGAGTTCAGCTAATGAATACGAGACATCTTCGAGGTTATTATCTTTTTGGGAGGTGGTTTCTTTCTCCGTGCAATTTATTGAAAACTGGGCTAGGAGCTGTTGTAGAGGTATGGCGCGAGTGTTGCCGAAAGAGATCATGGTATGTATACAGTACTTTTTAGGTGAAAGGATCTTTAAGGTAGCGTCTCCGTCACTTGAGTCTTCGAAGTCCTATCTTGTCAAGCCCATCTGTTTTTCACCGGATGGGGAGTGGCTTACGATGGCTGTCTTAGACATGGAGGTACGTTGTCATTCGTTGCTGGTTTATCCGTTGGCACGTTTAGGTCGTCTTTTTTCTAGGTCTTACTTTGACAAGTCAGCGAAAGAGTTTAGCGGATATAAGCAAGAGATACAGTCATCCTCTATCTCATGTGATAGTCGTTTTGTTGCTTTTGTGACAGAGGGTAAAATCTTTGTCTACGACATGGAAAGTGGCAGGGAGTGCGCCAGGCTTATCACTTCTTTTCCTATTAAAAGCCTATTTTTTTATCCTGACTCTTATGTCTTGGCCATCCATTACATTCCTTGTTTGGTAGATTACGGTCTCTTTTCTACGTATGCTTTTCTTACGTATAAAAATGAGCTAAGAGACGTTACTTTATTTTTAGCGAGGAGCACAGATAGAGAGCATGTTTTAAGGCTACCGAAACCTTCATCTTTACACCTTAGAACAGGCCTTCCTGAAACCTTGGTCATTAGCAAGCGAGGCAGCACAGGATATGTGTTTTCGACCGATGTGTTGTTGCACTATCAAGCATTGGAAAGAGAAGAAAGAGAGAAAAGACTATTAAGCCCTAAAAAACGAAGTTGTGTCCTCATGTGAAGAAAGAATGGGGTGGTCTCAACATCATTTCAATATAAATTGATTAGGAATTCGTTTATAAAAAATATATCTTTGCCCTCTTAATACATCTATCAACGAATACTTCTTATGCGATATAAAAGACTGACAGCACTTCTAGCCGTCGCCATCTCTTCCATCTGTATTTACTATCTCTCCTTTACTTTTATTGCTCGTAAGCTTGAGCTTGATGCCACTCGGCATGCTACGAATAAGAAAGGGCAGATTGACTATACGAAAAAGCAAGTCTACCTAAACAAGAACCCTGTTTTTCGTATTTTTGGTAAAGAGATTGCGTATGAATATGCGCGCGATCGAAAGATCGAGCTAGGCCTTGATCTCCAAGAAGGGATGTACATCACCCTAGAGATAGATACTTTTGCTATCCTGCAAGAGATGGCGGGCAGTGAGGGTCGGAAAGCCAGTTTTAGGAACATCCTTGCAGCAGCCAAGGAGGCGTATCAAAAAGAGCCTAGCAAGAGTCCTGTGGACTGTTTTGTAGAGGCTTATAAGAGGGTATATGGTGAAAGCAGGCTGAATGCTCTCTTTTTCAGGGATGAGCATGGTCTCAGCAATGAGGCCGTCATTAAGAGGATAAAAGAAGATATCAAAGAGAAGAGGGATCGTACGCAAGTCGTCATTGACAAGCGCCTCAACGGGCCTGGCCTTGGCGGAGCTGTCGTCCGTTCATCACCACAAGAGGGTTCTATGGATATAGAAGTACCCGGCATCACTAGCATGGATCCTATCCTTAAGCTTATCAACAGCACGGCAGAACTGCGTTTTTATAGTTTGGTAAGTCAGGAAGAAGCCAGAGATATCATGACGATGATCAAAGAAGTAGAAAAAGAGTCAAACCTAAAAGGACGGTCGAAAAAACTAAGTAATATACTGATACAAAGCAATAACCGCTTTTTCTGTCGTCCAGAAGATATTCAAGATGTTCGTGGGCTGCTTACCGACAATAATTTAGTAGAAAAGCTTGCTTCTCTTCGTTATGTGCTGATAGCTATTGCTGACGCTGATGAGGCAAGTGCTCCTAAAAACGAAGAGGGCAGATCCTACTACACCATATATGCGCTTCAAACGGGAGATGATGGACAAGGGCTGATGCCATTGAAAAGCATCATCAAAGAAGCCCATAGCCAACGTCACGAAGGTCAAAATAAGATCTTTATGGAGATGACCAAGGAAGCAACCAAAAAGTGGGCTACGGTTACAGGGGCACATATCAACGAACAAATCGCTATTGTGATGAAGGGGTTGTCTACAGATGCAGGGAAGTTTGACGTAGTGATCTCCGCCCCTGTCGTAAGATCTCAGATCAATCAGTCGACAAGCTATATCGAAGGTTCTTACTCTGAAGAGGAGGCACAACGTGTAGCCAGCCTTTTGGACTCAGGTTCAAAGCCAGCGCCTTCCAACGTGACCAGTGCTACGATCACACAGCCATCCATTGGAGAGGCAGAGAAGGATCGAGCTTCTTTCGTCTTCCTGCTTGTGCTGCTGCTGATCATCTTCTTCATGATCTTCTACTACGCTAAAGCAGGGATTATTGCCTCATTGGCACTGCTTTTAAACATGCTCTTTATTCTAGGAACCATGGCACAACTCCATGCGTCTCTTAGCTTGGCCGGCATTGCGGGGATGTTGCTCACTTTCGGTATGTCAGTGGATGCGAACGTCATGACCTTCGAAGAAACGCGAAGAAGGCTATCGCAAGGGATATACCTTACACGCGCTGTGCAAGGCGCTTTTGAGCGTGTTTTCACTTCTATATTTGACGGTAGCATGACTACCTTACTCATAGGGGTAATCCTCTATCTCATGGGGCAAGGGCCGATCAAAGGCTTTGCGACAACCCTTGTCATAGGGATCATCAGTTCACTGTTTACCTCGGTGATGGTGGCAAGACTCCTCATCGAGTCCATCGGCCCTCAACGGTTTAACTTCGGTTTTAGCTTCACTCAAAACCTTTTCGATAACATACGCATCGACTTCTTTAAACATCGTAAAAAAGCGTACCTTATCTCATTCACTATCATCACCGCAGGCCTCGGGTCACTCTATTATCATGGAGGTATCTCTAAGAGCTTAGGGGTAGAGTTCACAGGTGGCCGTCAGATAGTAATGAAATTTGCGAAAGTCGTCTCCCCACAAAGCGTCAAAAGCCATGTCTCCAATGACCTGGACAAAGCAAGCGTCGAAGCCAAAACATTTGGTAACAACCAGACTATCAAGATCATTACCAACTATCGCATCGATGACAAGACACAAAAAGCTACCAAAGAGACTCGAGCAAAGATCATCAAAAGCTTGGAGAACCTTACAAAGATGACTTTTGTAAAAGATGCAAAAGAGCTAAAGCCTCATGAGTTTACACTTGTGACGAGCACGGTGGTGAGCGCCTCTGTAGCTGACTATGTCATGAAGATGGCCATTTATGCGATACTACTTGCCCTACTGATGATCTTTGGTTACATCTTGCTACGCTTCAGAAGGTGGCAGTTCGGACTCTCTGCTGTCCTTGCCCTCGTCCATGACACGCTTATGATCTTCGCGGGCCTTGGACTGGCACGCAACTTTGGTATCGTATACGAAATAGATCAAGTGTTTGTAGGAGCGGTCCTCACCGTCATCGGATACTCTATCAACGACACCGTGGTGATCTTCGACTACTTTCGAGGAAAAGTGATTACCATGCCAAATAGTAGCTTCAAAGAAGTTGCCAACGCTTCCATCGTTGAAACCCTTAGCCGTACGCTGATCACGTCGTTTACTACGTTTATCTCTGTCTTCGTGCTCTTCCTCTTTGGAGGAGAGGCACTCCGTGGCTTCTCCTCTGCGCTAATGATCGGTATCTTAGTAGGTACTGTTTCTTCTATGTTCTCCATCGTCTTTGCCGATGACTTGGAAAAAGGAGCTAACTACCTCATGAACTGGAGAAAAAGACGACGAGCGGTTAACTAATAAAACGAAACAGTTACCTTACACTCTCTGCAAAGCATGGAAAAAAACTCTTTTCAGCTGTTATGGTTTTATATTAGTAATTATTAACTAGATTAGCTATATTTGTGGCCTAAGAAACCACATGCAGAAATGCATGGTCAGTAAAAATTAAAGACATGGACTATAATAACAACCGACGGGACAACAGTGTCCACACAGAATCTGTCCCAGCAGGCAGAAGAAAATACTTTCTTGACATCAGAACGACTCGAGAAGGCGACTACTATCTCACTATCACCGAACGAAAAGAAGGACAAAGGCGTACCATCCACCTTTACAAAGAAGACTTCGTCAAGTTTGAAAATGCCTTTAACACCTGCGCAAAAAAGATACGCGAACTCGTACCCAACTTCGACGATGTACAGTACGAAAAAAAAGAATACAATAACGAAGAGTTTCAAAGCTAAAACAAAGACCTGTCTATGTCCCTTAAATATGGTATTGTAGGCTTACCCAACGTAGGCAAATCAACCCTTTTTAGTGCACTAGCTAAAGTGCGAGCATCCGCTGAAAACTACCCCTTTTGTACCATCGATCCGCAAGTAGGTATGGTCAGCGTCCCAGATGAACGACTAGAAGAGCTCGCAGCCATCGTCCAACCTAAAAAAGTCATCCCCACCACCCTGTCCTTCGTCGACATCGCAGGACTTGTTAAAGGCGCTAGCCAAGGAGAAGGACTGGGTAACAAGTTTCTAGCCAACATACGCGAAGTCGATGCCATACTACACGTCATACGTTGCTTCGACAACCCTGAGATCACACACGTAGAAGAAAACGTAGATCCCCTTGTTGATAAAGCTATCATCGATGAAGAGCTACAACTCAAAGACAAAGCTTCCCTTCAAAAAAGAAAAGAGAATCTTACAAAACTTATAAAAACAGGAAAAAAGGAGATACGTGAAGAGTACGAACTGGTAGAAAAGTGTGAAAACACCTTAGCTCAAGGTCAAAACCTCCGAGATACCTCCTTTACAGAAAAAGAACGTCTCCTCATTGATAGTTGGCACCTACTTACCACCAAACCTATTATCTATGTAGCCAACGTAGACGAAAAAACTCTACAACAAGGTACTAACCATCATGTAGAGAACCTACGACAACAGGTACAAAAAGAGGAAGCTCCCTTAATACTCCTTTGTGCAGCCTTAGAAGCAGACATCGCCATGGCCCCAGAAGAGGAGCAAGCAGAGTTCCTCGCTATGTACCAACTTAAGAAGACAGGACTCGCTGAACTTATCCAGACTTCTTATCGATGGATCGGACTCATCACCTACTTTACTGCCGGAGAACAAGAAGTGCGTGCATGGACCATCAAAAAAGGCACCCTTGCCCCGCAAGCCGCAGGGGTCATTCACTCCGACTTTGAAAAAGGCTTCATCAAAGCAGAAGTCATCAAACTCAACGACTACCTCCAATACAAAGACGTACCTTCCTGTAAACAAGCAGGCAAGCAAGCCCTAGAAGGCAAAAACTATGAAGTACAAGATGGCGATGTTATCTATTTTAAAACAGCTTCCTAATATCTAGTTCACTAATACTTTAGCCCCCTAATTTTCGTTGCAGAAAAAGAACGAACCTTCATAGAAGTTTAGGTACTGTCAAATTTTGTGTGTCTCTTTTTAGTTTCTAACTCAAGTCAGTACTGTCTCAAAAACATCATCTATCACATAGCATCTAAAGAAGACGGTTTCCAAGCTCCTCCTGAAAAGTGCTTCCGATGGGACAAAATATCATCAGTTGCACAGTTACCTGAGGTCTATCTCTACACCTCAACTTCGTGACACACGAGAATTCCACCCCGATTCGTTAAAGTCTGATATATATAAATATCGTGGAAAAATTACCCTAATTTACAGTTTTTTTTAGATAAAAAAACTTCTTTCCTCCTGCAAACAAATAAAATGCTTCTTCAACATATGATAAACGCTGCTTTTTAGTAAACCATACTGTAATGGTATTGATAAATAAAAAAATTATTAGATATTAAAATTAGAATTCAATTATGAATTTGTTTAAAACAACTTTTAAAACCACATTACATTTTAAAACCGTACAACTATGAACGCACAAAACAACACAAACAAGAAATGGTATGTACTTTACCTTGCAGGATTTGCACTCTTGGGTTCTCCAAGTCTTTATGCATCAAAAACCTATAGCCTCCCAGAAGAATATAAAAACATTATTGGAAATCATACCGAATGTAAAAAACTTATTGATCAAATAAGATTTTTTGTTATTAAGGGTCTGCGAATGGAAATGAACGGCAATCTAGATGCCAAGCAAGTGAGGAGTCTACAGAAGAAATTTCATATTACTAAAGACCAAGCAAAAGCCTTGCATGTGGAGCTGCTTCAAAAGTCGATCATACTAATAAGAGACCTTAAAGAAGTCAAAAATGACTTTAGACAAGATGTTATTCCCTCTAAAGTTTCGTTTGGTTACTCAGGTAACAAGAAAAAGAAAACGCTATATATGTACGAAAATAGGGTATTTGGACTTCTTCAATCTAAAATAGGAAGGATCAAAGGACGCGATTTATTGGTAAAAGTCACTAAAAAAGGTATACTAGAGATGCTAAAGAACGTAGAGGACAAAACACTCAAAGACAAAATAACAAAAGATATAAATCAAAATTCGAATGATGATACGATCTATCAGATTGTAGAGCGAAATCTCATGTTTACAAACCTAGGAAATCTTTTGAAGTTTTTGAAAAAATATAATATACTGACTAAATCTAAAAATAAGCCTTTTAACAGTGGTTTAGTACCAGTAGGTAACTTTGATGCTGGTGCAATGAACGATAATAGCTGGAATTATATTGACTTGGCGGACGCTTACAAACAGGAAATTGAATCAGAAAACTTCTCACTAGCGATTAAAACGTCAATATTGAACCTAATATACCGAGAAGGTCTCGCCACCGAGTTTCACAGAACCGTGGAAAGGAAGGGGAGTAGTGACAAAAGAAGCGATTTGAGAATTGCTATGGAAGGACATGTACCGTTTACCGATGAAGATTATAATAGTATTGATAACCAACTCAATAAGAAGGGGGTACTAGCTTCAGAACTTAGTGTGAAGGGTGGAAAAAAAGGGCTCGTTCCTGTCTTTTTCTGCCATATTCTTCACAAACAAAAATCAGTCCGCGAACAAAATCCTTCATATAGTATGGGCAGAGATTACAAAGTAAATGATGTGAAAGCAGCTATCGCTATTTCGGTACTGCAGGATAGCGATAATAGCGATAGTATTGTTAATGTTGAAAGAATGAAGCAAGAATATTATGATGACAATTATGACAATAATGACAATTATTACAATTATGACAATGAAGACAATGAAGACAATGAAGACAATGAAGATGAGCTAAATAATGATACAATAGATGTATCAGAAGTAAAACCTGTTTTGAGGCGAAGTAGTCGTTCTAAAAGAAAACGCAGAAATTCAGACAACGACTCTTCAAGCCCCATAAGCACTGTAGGAGTATTGGCTGGCACTACTGCATTGGCAGCCGGTGGAATTCATTATCTTAATAAAAGAGATGATGAAGATAAAGAACCACTGATGAAAAGAAAAAAAAGACAAGACAAGGATGAGATTAATACAGAAACGCCTCTAAGCACAGATAGGGATGATGACAACAACCAGAGCTAAGATAGTTTTTCAATCTAATATAACCTAAAAGCAGCTTGGTGTAAAAGCCAAGCTGCTTTTTTTATTTGTCTGTCTTTTTTACTGGTCATCCTTTTTCTCATCATCATTCTTCTGCTCAACCTCAAAGTGTTTCCAAATCTTTATGGTCTTATCATAGCTCCCAGTGAATAAGCACACCTCTTTCCCTGGTTTCCAACGTAGACATGGGATAGGGAAGCGGTGGCCTGGTAACTTATATAAGCAACTACCACTGAAATCTACGATCGTAGCCTGGCACTCCTCCGCAAAGGCAATCCACTCGCCATATTGACATACATCGAAAATATGAGTACCAGAACTTGTAAAGAGAAGCTTCCCCTCAACGTTTATTGTATGTTTAGTATGCTTCATTTGGGGTTGTTTAAACACTCTTAACTTACCTTTAATACCTCCACTACCACTGAAGAGGCGACCATTTCGACAAATTAGGCTGTTGACAATGTTCTCATTACTGCAGCTCCTAATCGTTTTTTTGGTCTCTTCTATTATTCTGTAACTAAAGGAGCTTTTTTTACCAAAGGTACACAAACATTGCCTTGTTTTTACATTCCACATCATGGTGATGTCCTTGCCTGCGCTGAACAGAATATCTTGATTTTTTGGGTCCCACTCTACGACTATAACGGTCGTCTCATGCCCTTTCAAGGTGTTTATGTATGTGTATTTTTGTAGGTCCCAGAGCTTAATTGTCTGGTCCCAGCTTGCACTGGCTACGATTGGGTAGAATGTACTCCATCGTACACACGAGACATAATG
Source organism: Bacteroidota bacterium (assembly GCA_039029575.1). GTDB lineage: Bacteria > Bacteroidota > Bacteroidia > Cytophagales > Amoebophilaceae > JBCCFU01. Next base: position 11,795 of record JBCCFU010000018.1, read on the forward strand.
TTCATGGCCAGCAAAGGTGAATTTTTGGCATTGCAACGGATTCATATTCCAGTACCTAATGGTCTTATCAAGCCCTCCACTGATAAAGACTCCCTGAAATATTGGATGAAAGTGTATGCTGGTGACAAAGTTCGTGTGTCCTGTAAATTTACGTATATACTTTTCATTTTCGAGGTCCCAAAGGATAATCTGATTGTCTTCTCCTCCAGTGAGCAACCTTTTCCCTTGTGAGTCAATGTCCATGGTTAGGACTTTATCTTTATGCCCTTTGAGTGTTTTCGTGCATCTAAATTCGTACTTTTTAGTAGTGGTGTCTTTGGAATGTTGTTGTGAGGCAGCATTCAACGAGTGGCTACCTGTCACGTTATTTCCTCCTTGGGTAGGTTCCCCTAGACTGCCTGCAATATGAGAACAAGAAGCAATTGTAAAGAGAGAGAGAAGGTAAATGTTGTTTTCTTAAGCATGATGAAGGACGTTTATGTTTTGATTTGAGGAGGTTGATCGATAAAAATTTTATTTTTAAAAGATCAGTTTTTTATCACAGATACCCTTTACACCCATCGCAACGTTCCTAAAAAAGTATTTGCACCTTCTTTTGCCTGTACCTAATTTTACAGTCAATCTACTTGCTCACCATTTGGGATGGAGTGAAGACTTCCCATATGATGATAGATTTTCATATTATGAAATCAGTAGCTAAAAGTCTGCGGCACACTCGGTGGGCGTCCTGCACAAGGACATC
>JBCCFU010000019.1:0-11987 GCA_039029575.1 Bacteroidota bacterium
AAACATTTTACCAAAAAAAAAATAAAAAAAAGAATAAATAAACGCATATTCTTCACACACAGACTAGTTCTTTTTTACTTGGTTATTTCTTAGAAAATTTTTAAATTTGGCAAAAATATGCTATATAAACCCCCTCCCAATTCATGCAAAAAGTACTATTTAAAAAGGCAATATACTTTTTCATATTATGCTCCTATGCGAATGTACATGCTGAAACGACTCCTACAGAAGCGCATGTACCGAGAAGAAGACATACCGTTCCAAAAAGGTTTTTGACACTTCGTGAAGTAAAAATAGTTTTTACAACCCTATGTTTGATAGCAATCACAACCATCGGGCTAGCTATATGGAAAAACAGAGAAGAAAGTTCCGACGAAGACCACCAGCCAGACAATAACCAGACACAGCCTCAAACCATTAATACAGAGGATAAAACAAAAACAGGAAATAAGCCAAAACTCGTAAAAACGACTGTTTTCAATAAAGATGATGATGATAAATTCGTTCAAGCCCTATTTGTTGATGAGCATATAGTTTGTTACCGTTGTGGGGAAAAATTATTTAAATATGACATTAAAAGTGATACAACCGAAGAGGTCAAAATAGCACAACATGGCATAAAATTTATGAAATTTGCTCCTTCTTGGCACAAAGGTGGAAAAAAAAGATTCGACTTGCTTGTATCAAATCTTGCGAGAGCTGCGGGAGCTGATGCTCCGCCTAAAGAGCTTTCTGGGGTGATTGCTGACTTTGCATCTCAAAATGTTCTTATTTTGACGGATAAGAATCAATCTATAGCAACATATAATTCTGCACTTAAGCAAGTTACTGTAGAGAACAAATTGAAAACTAAGCATCCTATTTTTCTCATGTGTACCAGCCCTAATGGTGAGCTTCTAGCTGCTATGGACGAAGATAGAAATATGTATATATACAACCTTTTTACAAAAAAGATAAAACGTACACTTTTGGCAGACGATAAGTCAGTCACATCAGCTGAGTTAAAACAGCTAAATAAGTTTAATCAACTACGTCCGTTTATAAGCATAAGTTTTCATCCTAATGGAAAATCTTTATTAATAGGGGGCTGTATATCTCGAAAATATTTTAAAGAGGAAGGAGACAACCCTATGATGTTATGGGATTTTTCAAATAGAGACGGTCTCGGTCTCACCAAGTTGTTTGGGTGGCATTCAGAGTGGTTAGACTATCTAGCATATTATGATGAGGGTAAATTTTGTATTACAGTAGAATCAGAAAGAATTAGTACATGGGATGTTGAAAAAAAACAACCCGTGAAGACGCTTGATCTCAGTATTCACGATATGGTAGACACCGCAGAAATATGCCCTAACAAAAAATTCTTGTCTGCTATTACAAATTTGGGCATAAAAATATGGCATCTACCTACCTTGGAACTGGTATTTGATTATAAGATACAAAAGGTAAGAGATCTTGGCTTTAGCCCAAGTGGAGATTACATGATCATTGAGAAAGAAGTTATAGATCAAGGTCACACAGAACTACTTATATTTAGCGGTATAAACACTATGCTCGACGATTGGCTGAAAAAACACGGCTAAGCGGATGGCTTAATCAAGGGAGGCGAGGGCTTGATCCCAGCTAAAGTACGAAGGATTGTGCCCTATTTTTGTTCACTCAAATTAGTAGTAATAGCAAAAACTTATTAAAACATCATCGATAATCGTCAAGTAGTGTACACCCTCTAATGATGGAACCTGCAAACCGTACTGAAAATTGAGTAGAGAAAAAGAATGTTCTTTTTTATAAAAAAAAAATAATAACTTTACTTACTCAATAGCTTTTAATCCCCTTTATCATGAATATACGAAAAATTGCTGCTTACCTTGTGACTGCTCTAATCTATGTGCCAGCTGGTACATCTGCTACAAATGCAAATACACCCTTGGACATGCTTTCTACTAATGAAGAAAACATATACGGACAAAACCTCAACCTTCCCTCCCTCTCCCCTTATCCTATGCCCACGATGCATATGGGGCTTCAAAATACAGACACCCAGACCCAATTCACCATAGCTTCACCTAACCAAAATGTTCATTATGAAGCAAGTATAAGAGGAAATGTTGACACTATACCGCCCTCCCCTTGTTCTACTTTTGTAGAAAGCATGAATATAGGCGTAAATATGCCGAATGATACCTCTTTAAATTTCCCATCTAGCGTCTTCACAGCCAAAAAAGAGTGGTTTGAAGCTGTCGGACGAAATGATTTAGACGATCTTAAACGTATCCGTAAAAATTATTCTTTTCCTATCGATATAATCTCCAACGAAGGAGATACGGCCTTTCTTATCGCTTGTAAACTTCAAAATAAAGACATTGTTGACTACTTAGCAGGACAAGGTGCCAACAAAAAGGCAAGGGATAAAAAGGGATGGACGGCCTTTCATCTTTCTTGTATTCAAGGAAATAAAAACTTTACCACTTGGCTGGTAGAATATCACCAAATAAACCCATATAAAATTACTACAACTCATCAATATACAGGATTTCACATCGCGTGCATGAATGGGCATGTCGAGTTTGCTTCTTTCCTTACTAACACACTGCTCTTATCTAAAGAAGCAACCGACAAGAATGGAAGCAATGCCTTGGACTTGATAAGCATATATGATTGTCGTTCCAAAGAACAAGTAGGTAGCTATCTCCGTTCCATTGGTCTAAAAGCCAATAATACACCACAAAACCAGAGAGTTTCCTCCGTTGCTAACCCCAACAACCATGCCCATACCTCTTTCATAGCAAATACGACCACCCACCCACCAGCTAGCTACTTTCAAAGTCAGGCAGTGACAGCCATAGATACAGATACGCTACAAGAGAGCAATGCAAAGCAAGCAATGACCGAAGAAGTGAAAAAAAATTGGTTCGTGTCCGCAAGAGGAAAGGACTTGGAAAAGCTTCAACATATCATAAAAAATTATGATATTGATATAGACATGTCCGACGCAGATGGTAATACGGCTTTTCTTATTGCCTGTAGCCAACAAGACATGCAAATGGCAAGATATTTACTAGCAAACCAGTGTGACAGGCATGTAACCAATCATGAGGGATGGAATGCTTTTCATCTCTCTTGCAAGAAGGGGAACCAAACATTTATCACTTGGTTGTTAGTCAAAGGCATCAACCAGCGACTAACCACAGCTGATGGACAAACGGGTTTGGATATCGCCAATAGCTGTAATCATGAAGCGCTTGCCTCTTATCTCCGCATGCAGGAAACATTCAGTCAAAATAAAGAGAAACGCAATATAAAACCTTCTAAAATAAAAAACCGTACCAATACCTACACAGACAATAAATGTTTTGGATGTCACACGTGCACAAAGTATTTTTCCTCTACAAAGGACGTAATACAACATATGAAGACACATTTAGCAGAAAGACCTTTTGAATGTGCACTATGTAAAAGACGATTCCGTCAAAAAGAAAAGTTAACCAGTCACCAAAGAAAACCATGCAAAAAACATCCTATAGTGCGTTTTTAAGAGAATCTAAAGTTTGTTGATTTGCAATAAGGAAAGGGAAAAGCGGGACAAGAGAAGAAGAAAGACATTTTAAAATTAATCATTGGATAGAGTGTTTTTTTTCCTATTTTTTATGATTAAATTAATGGTGTTCTCTTTAAATATATTGCTTGGTTTTTAACTGGGCTTTTTTTAATACTTGTAGGTAATATAGTTCACATACTCCTTAAAAAATAGCCTTGATTACTAAATTTATGAAAAAAAAAAATTTGATCATCATACACGCTCATGCTACGAATGGTATATTACTCAAGGAGCTTTATGAGTTTCTTTCCAATATCTTTACCGTCTACCCCATCAATTTGCCAGGTTTTGTACCTAATAAAAAACCATTAAAAAATGTTACTTTACCCAACTATGCTGCTCATGTGGATTCCGAGATAAAAAAATTGAACCTTAAAAGCTATTTACTAGCGGGTATTAGCTTGGGATTTGCGATCACTGGGTATTGTAAACTAGATGAACGATGCAAAGGTATTATTGCGATAGCACCGTATATCAACACGAACTACACAAAAAATAATTTTCAGAAGTTCGTGTTTAAAATTTTTGCAAAGTTGGTCACACATTTGGGTATACATAACTACGTATACCATTCTTTCCTCAACAAGATGGTGCTAAGATTCATAGCGCCCAAAGGCAAAGCTGATATCATGCAAAAAACTATTAACGGGTATGCTTTTTATGAGACATCTAAGTTGTTATTCACTTTTTCGGATCCCCCTATTTTTCACAAAAAACCTTATGTCCTCATCATTAACAAGGATGATGAAACAATGGAGGCAAAAAAAATTATCAAGTTGTTTAAAAAAAAAGACAACTTAATTATTAAAATAGCTTTGCCACATTACCCCAAGAACCTTTCAAGAGAATTTTTTGAAAAAAATATTGATTTGGAGGAGGTAGATAAGATCAATGAGTTTCTTTCTGGGAAATAATGGCAAAATTCATGCTATGACTGAGGCCAAGGGCTTTCTTTTGCGTTTATCGTTAAATCGCTTAATTTCGTTCGATGAAACTAGACTTTATTGACACACACGCGCATCTATATGACCTTGAGTTGAAAGAGCAAGAAAGTTGGGAGATGATTGTTGGCAGGAGTAAAGAGCAAGGGGTAAAGCGGGTGTATATGCCGAACTTAAGTGTGGAGACGTTGCCACGTATGATGGCTATGGAGCAGCATTTCCCTGATTTTTGTAAGTCTATGATGGGGTTGCATCCATGTGAGGTAGACGATGACTTTGAAGAGAAGCTTGCTACGTTGTCGGCAATGCTGGGAAAGCATCCTTTTATCGCCGTTGGAGAGATGGGCCTCGACTTATACCATAGTACGACGCATAAGCAAGAGCAGATGATCGCTTTTGAAGTACAAGCAGGGTGGGCGCGCCAGCATGATTTGCCGTTGGTGATCCATTGTAGGGAGGCGTTTGATACGCTCTTCACATGCCTTGAGAAGGTACAGGATGGCACGCTTCGGGGCGTGGTACACTGTTTTACAGGTACACTTGCACAAGCAAAAAGGTGTATTGCTTTTGGCTTTCACCTTGGGATAGGGGGGATCGTGACGTACAAGAAAGCTGGGTTGGCGGAGGTGGTGCGCGATTTGCCGCTAGAACACCTTGTCTTAGAGACTGATACACCTTATTTGGCTCCTGTGCCTAAGCGAGGGAAGCAGAACGAACCCTCTTTTCTTCCTCACATAGCCACGGAAGTAGCAAGGTTGAAGGGCCTCAGCATAGAAAAGGTCTCTGCCGCCACTACAAAAAATGCAACAAGACTGTTTGAGAGAAACGAAACGGGAAGTTTATAAATCGAACTCTACTTCATGTTTGTTTGTCAAGGCTAGAAAGTCATCTATGTCTTCTACAGGACAATTGTTTTCCAATAGATGAAAACAGTAGACAAACGGTTTGTAAAACGTGGAAAAGAAGAAACGGCTACGTCCATACGACCAAGGGCTACCACAAAGGCCCCCAAGGCAAGTGTAGACCCCAGGGCCGACGCGCTTCTTACAACATAGTTTTTGACAGGTAGGCTCTTCGGTCTCAATGACGGGATGAACAGGTGGCTCTTTGACCTCATAGAAAGGGTCACCCAACTCAAAGTTGCGAAAGCGAAGCACACGCTTTACGAACCGATGGTTGAAAAAAAGCTTGCCAAGCGCATATCCCAAAGTATCATACGCAATACAAAAAGAGATGACGTTGCCCAAATACAACTCACCAACAGTGACCAAACCTTTTGGGCTATTCGAATAAGACTTATCTGCGATGTTCGTATAGATAACCACGGCACCGGTGCAGATGAGGAAGACGATAGCGATGTTTCTTCGCCTCCTTTGCCACTTTATGCCATAGCATATATGGTCGCTTTTGAGTAAGAGAAACCTTTTTAACCAGCGACCTTTTTTGCTTATGGAGGCTTGGAGCTCTTTGGATAAGGAGTCCCACGAAAGGAAGATGAGGTCTTCCTCTGGACAAGCTTGTAGGTCTTGAAGTTTTAAGCTGTTTTTTTTGATATACCTAGGTTGCACAAAAGCGTTGCTTGGAAACATAACGCCCCTACAAGCTTGCAACTGCTCTTGCAATAACTTTTCTTTTAGATAGCACTTATAGGCTCCCATGTATATATCTACCCCGTTTATCCTTACCTCTCTCAAATAACTCCTTAGTCTATCAATAAGATCACCTATCTCATCTTTTCCTACCCACTTATCATAACAGGCTCGTATCTCAGACTGATTGTTGGCTAGCATTTCATAGTATTGATGAGCACACGGATCATCGAGGTACCTTAGTTGGAAGTACTTTCTCTCTTCTTCTGTATAGATATGGTGGGAAGAAAGGCTTTTTTCATAGTAATAGTAAGTATCTGTGTCATCTTCTCTTGCAGGGCTCTTTTCTTCTACAATGTCTTCTTCCAAAGGAACGAACAGTGCAAAGGAAGCGATTCTGGCCCCTTGTGCTGCCATAGGAAAACAGAAAATCAGAAGGAGTAGATGAAAGACTTTGGCAGGCGCTTGTTTCATAATAAGTAAAAGCTTAATGTGTGAATATAGCTCAATATACCGCCTTTGTTTGGTATTGCAAAACATAAACAAATTCTTGATTTTTAGTCAAATACTTTATCTTTGTATTTCAATCCCTTTTATATGCCCCCTAAAGCCCTTGAAAAGCAGCTTCGAAACATCGGCCCTGTGACTTCACGTCAGCTGCTGAAGATCGGTATCGACAGCCTTGAGAAACTCAAAGAGGTAGGAGCAGAAGAAGCATACAAGCGCATCTGTGAACTCGACGATTTCGATGGAGAATACCACGCAGCCTATCTTTATGCTTTGGAGGGAGCTATTCTCGGCTGCGACTGGCGCGATATTCCTGCAAGCAAAAAGAAAGCATACAAAGGACTTACTGCAACATGGCGCAAAGGTCAGAAGGCACGTCGTTATTTCAAAAAAAGTTAAATCATGAAAAAAACTATCTTACTAGCCGCATGTATATTCTCTATCAGGCCCTCTTTAGGCAAAGAAGAAAATTTTGATAATCAAGAAATGGACACCACCGAGCAAGCAGCGGAGATAGCCAAAGAAGCGGATGGCAAAGAAGAAAAAGGTGATATAGAGGGTAAAAAGCAACTCACGAAGAAAAAGAAAGTCACCATAGCTTTTATCGTGAGCTTTACCGTACTTATCGTCATATGTACCCTCTTGCGTCTTAGTCCACTACAAGACTACATACTTTTCCCGAGGACAATCATCCCAGCAGACAAAAATTGTGCCCACCAGAGGATCCTACAAAGACAGTGGGTAGAGCAAGTTACCTACGCTCCCAAAGAGGGCATTGAGATCGAAGGGTTGCACTACCAAGCGAAAAAAAATCCTAAAAAAGATCAAAAAATCGTCCTCTGCTTCCATGGCAACGCGGATACGATGATCGCAATGGATGACATAGCGGAGGATTTGAGGAGGAAAGGGTATAGTACTTTTTCGGCAAGCTATCGCGGCTATGGGCTCCCTAAGAATAAAAAAAATAGGATACGGAAAGAGAGCGATCTTTATGAAGATGTCAAAGCAGCCATGAAGAAAGTCCTCGACTTGGGGTATCAAAGAAAAAACGTATTGTTCTTTGGCCACTCTATGGGAGGGGCCGTTTCAATCTATGCAGCCAAAGAATATCAAGGCGTGGTAGGCGTTGTCACCTTAAACGCACCTGGCAGTATCCCTGACTGTTGTGGCTTTTTCAAATATCCAGTCATGCCACTCTTGCGATATACTTTGTCTAGCAAAGATTGGATCAAAAGCATCACAGGGAAAGTCACCCTTTTGCATGCGAAAAATGACAGCCTCATACCGTATCATAACATGGAAATCCTTGCTCAAGCAGCCAAGGCGGCCAGCAAGGTCGAGTGCATATCTTTGGAAGAGGGTGATCATAACGTGTTTCCCTCCGAAAGGATAGTAAAGGAGATCATCAAAAGCTTCAATAGCTAACCCTCGCTATAGGGGAGAAGCCTCAGGGACTGGTTTTTTCAACATCTTTTCTTTCATCGTAGCATCGTCTCCATCCCTACCTGCCCGTACAGATAGTCTCTGAGTTCATGGACAGACATCCGCACTTGTGCCATGGTGTCCCGTTCGCGGACCGTGACGGTATCGTCCTCAAGGGTTTGATGGTCGACAGTAAGGCAGAAAGGCGTGCCAATCAAGTCTTGACGTGCATACCGCTTACCGATGGAGCCCCCCTCATCATAGGCGAGGGAGAAATTGTATTTCAGCTGGTCAAATACCTCTTTCGCTTTGTGGGCAAAAGGCTCTTTTTTGAAGAGTGGCAAGATGGCTGCCTGTATCGGAGCCAAAGGGGCAGGTAGGCGCAAATACGTACGCGTAGTCCCTTTCTCATTCGTCTCTTGGGTAAAAGCATGACATAAGAGCATCAAGAGAAGTCGGTCGCAACCCGCAGATGTCTCGATGACATAGGGCAGGTACGCCTCATTTGTTTGAGGGTCGAAGTAAGTGAGCTTTTTGCGTGCATAGGTTTGATGGTTTTTTAAGTCGAAGTCAGTACGTGAATGGATGCCTTCGACCTCTTTGAAACCAAAAGGAAAGCGGTATTCAATGTCGACAGCCGCGGTGGCATAGTGAGCAAGCTGTTCGTGCGGGTGAATGCGTAAGTCTTCTTGGGGGATACCGAGCATCGCATACCACCCCTCCCGTTGTGCCTGCCAATAGTCGAACCATCGCTTCTCTTCCCCCGGACGGATGAAATACTGCATCTCCATCTGCTCAAACTCACGCATACGAAAGGTAAACTGTCGTGCGATCAGCTCATTGCGAAAGGCCTTGCCTATCTGCGCAATGCCAAAAGGCACCTTCATGCGCGTCGCTTTCTGTACGTTGCCAAAGTTGACAAAAATACCTTGAGCGGTCTCTGGACGAAGGTATATCTGCTTGGAAGCACCTTCGATGGCCCCTGCTTGGGTCGCAAACATCAGGTTGATCTTTTTAGCAGGTGCCCAATTGCTATCTTTAGCGACAGGACAGACAATGCCAGCAGCCGTCAGCAGGTCAGCAAGGCCTGCACCGTCGTTGACTTGCATCAGGTCGTGCATCTTTTCCATAAGGTCACTGCCCTCTTTCGCTTGCTGGGATAGCCCTTCGATGTGTGCTTCTACAAGGTGGTCGACGCGGTACCGTTTGTTCGATGTCTTATGGTCGACAAAGAAGTCATGAAAGCCAGCCAGATGGCCTGAAGCCTCCCATGTCGTTGGGTGCATCAAAATAGCAGCATCTAGGCCTACGACATCTGCCCGAAGCTGCGTCATCGTCTTCCACCATAGCGTTTGCAGGTTACGCTTGAGGAGCACCCCGTACGGAGCGTAGTCATAGACGGCCTGGAGTCCGTCGTATATTTCACTGGATGGATAGATAAAACCATACGCTTTGGCATGCGCGATGATCGGGGAGAGGTCAGTAATGGTATGCTTAGTCATAGAGAAAGAAGGTTTTTTGGCAAAATTACATATTAAATCGGAAACCCGTGCGAATGTAAGATATCACCTCTTTCCCTCTGCTTCAGATCACCCTACTATTCATAAAAATTTCGTTCATTTTTACCTAATAAGAGAACAGTAACACCTTTGTTTTGTTTCGACTTTTTGTTATATTTGCATCTTTTCTGTGCATGCAGGCAGCGTGCTAGCGCTATAGCAAGAAGACTTCCATCCAATGTTGGATACCTTTTTGGTAATGAGAATGGATCACAAAAACTAAAACATTACAGAATGACTAAGAAGCTACGAGGGAACTTGTATAGTACAAAAATATTTAATCTAAATATGAAAAAATATCTCTTACTGCTTTTGTTCGTACCTACTAACACTCTCTCTTCCGGGAAAAAAAAAGAAGTGATTGTTTTGACACAGGACCCTGAAGTAGACATACATGATCCTCTCTCTTTTGGTAATGAAGAAAGGAGAAATAAATATAATGTAACCTATATTTGTGTTACAGAGTGTAGGTTTGTGACGTTACGAGAAAAATTTAAAGAAAAGAAAATTTATGAGCCTCAAGTTTTTTATACTTCTTTCATTGGCAGCTGCTTTAATTTTAGTATCTTTGAAAGTCTTAAGAAAATGAGGAAAAAATTTGATTACTTGGTTGTCTTCCCTCAGGAACAGTACATATCGAGAGCTGGTGATTTACGGGAAGTTCTCGAGATAAAAAATGGAATGAACAGACGCGAATCAGACTATTATGTGAATAAAAAAGAAATGAAAGAAAGACTACGTCATTCATCTGTTCCTACGGTTCCTTTTGTAAGCAATATTTCCTCCAATACATGGAGCAAACTTAAAGCCCAGAAAGTTGTTTTAAAGCCGATAAATGATAGCGGCTCAAATGGGATCTTCATAGCCAATAACGAAGATGAATTTAACAACGAGTTAAAGGGGAAATATACAGAAATGTACATTGCTGAAAAATATATGTCAGGTGATATTTATAACATAGATGGAATTGTCCAAAATGGAAAAAGAATAGTTACTCTTCCAACCAAGTCAATAGGTAACTGTTTTAGCTTCTATCAAGAGAATCAACCCAAAGGACTCATTACAGTCACCGATAAAGAAACCAAGGAGGAGTTAGAAAAACTAGCAGACGGTTTTTTGAGAATGGGCAATAAAAAAGAATTCGTACACAAAGATGGTTTCTATCATATAGAAATTATAGCAGATAAAAATGGAAAGTTATATATTATGGAAGGTGCAGCCCGCGAATCAGGAAGCCACTATAAGGATCTACTTAAACGTAAGTTTGGCTTTAGTCTCATACAGGCAGGGTATAAGGCACAGCTACATGAAGAGATTGACCCTAATGAAAAGGCTTTAAAGCAAGTGAACAATCTTCCAAATAATAAAAGAACCCATGGTGTAATCACACTACCCTTTCCCCTAAAAGGAGAAAAAATAGCATCAGAAGAAAAAAAAAATTATACAATGACCAAAATTTCTGACATACATGAACTGAACAATAAATATTATCAAAATTCCAAAGATAAAAATGACATCGAGTTTATAGGCATAAATTTCCATAATCACCTTGAAGAAGGGGAAGAAATCCCCAAACCTGGTTTTAAGTTTTCTCCAAATTCACAAGATTTTAATGTCTCCATCCTTTTCTCTGCAGCAAATAGTAAAAAAGCGGAAGATTATGCGGAATATATAGCTTCTAGTTTTAAAATGGAAGCTGAAGACCCTCAAGGAAATAAAGCTCCCCAAAGAACTCGCAAAAATAGTGACGAAGAGATTGGCACAAAAACTCAAGACATTAAAGAAAAGACAGACGGAGAGGTTGGCACAAAAACTCAAGACATTAAAGAAAAGACAGACGAAGAGGCTGCACAAAAATCTTCTAACAATATATTCTCATGGGGAAATGGATTAAAAGTAGGGTCTTTCTTTTGTATGTTCGGTATGATATACATAATGGTAGAATATTTAAAAAAAAGAAAGGCAAACTTACATATACAAAACTGGCTAAGAAACAAAGATAGAGAGAAGGGGCTTGGCAAGATTAGTGGTTAAAATCTGTGGAGGAGCTTCAAATATTATTTCAACAATTGTCGCTTGGTAGCCTGATATGTAGTGACGATGTCCTTAAAATACTCAGATCCATAGTAGAAGGCAACGTGCCCATGTTTATCCTCTATAGCAGGATCTCCACCTAGGTCTCTGAGATAATTCCACATTTCAACTTCCCTCTCAAATTTTTCCGATCCATAATGTTTCGCATAAAAAGCAAGTCAAGAGAATGCGGTCTTTCCTTGAGAGTTGCGTTGGTTTACGCTAATGTCTTCATGTTCATCCCTTCCCCCGCTTGCCAACTCCAGGCCGTTTTTCTACCGCAAGCGCTTTAGGACCA
>JBCCFU010000020.1:0-11829 GCA_039029575.1 Bacteroidota bacterium
AGACACTGAGGCAAAAGGTAGATCTCGTCACTAGATGTCTCTCGGTTTTCTATGGGAGAGGTACGCCTAAAACTGAAGAGGAACGTCTACAGTGAAAACTTTGCGACACGTCCAATATCTGAATGAAGTCTCAAAGTCATATATAAAAGAAACAGTATCTAAAATCTTAAAAGTTGGAGATTAACCTCATACTAGCTTTGAATACCCATTTAAAGAAAAAATTGAAAAAAGAGGTAATATATTTTTGTTTTATAAAAGAAATAGTTATATTGTCCAAGCAAAACTAACCCTAAACACAATTTAAAATGAAAAAATCACACTTATTTTTAGCAACATTACTTACAACAGCAGGTGTGCGTATCAATGCAGCAGCTCCTTTGTCAGCTGATAAGCCTGAAGAAGCCTCTCAAGATATGTATCTTCTTTCTCCTCCTTCCCAAGAAGATATCCCTAATAGCAATGCTATTTTAAATGATATTAATCCTGATGCTTGGTCTTCTTCAGAAGACCAAGAAATAGGTTTCGGTAATAGGCAGGAAACGGATAGGGCTTCTGAATCGAATAAGTATGAAATGGATCCCCTGAAAGTTATTCATATGTTTGGAATAGAAAATGATATTAAAATACCAACAAGCTGGGGAGAATGGGGAAATGTAATAGTTAGTAAAAGATACTTCTCTATTCGAGTGCGTTACAATGGCGTAGTAGATATTGATTATTGTGTATCGAGTGATAGATGGTGGTATAGTGACTATATTACTATAAAAGTTGACTTTTACAAAGAATCAGATAAAAGAGGCTTTTTGGGTAGTATTACTACAAAAATGATCACCATTCCGCCTAGATCCTCCCGAATACCAATGAACTCCAAGCTTAAGCTTGAAGATAAGAGTATAATACCTGAGATTGTTGACTTTGAATTAACTGTAAAAGTCGAAACTCCCGAAGAAAAATAATTATGTGTATGCTGTATTAAAGAAGCCATGATTTTGCCATGGCTTCTTTGTACACATGCTTTTATTAGTTTTTCGCAGTTCCTGGCACGATAAAAAATGAGTCTACAAATGAAAATGTTCGCCCTTTGCACAGGCCATAATTATCTTTTCCAAAATTAGAGAATTGGATAAGTAAAAGGTGTCAAAGTAGATGTACTGCTAGGCCCAGTTACACAAGACAACCCAAACCCTGCTTCCTCCATACTTGTTCTATTGTATTCGAACTAACAACCATACCTGTAATACATACGAGGATGTTGCCCTATCTTATAACACTTAGCACACGTCACCCTTAGGTCTAAGTGAGTCAATCTCTCCTCCCCCTCTCTAATAGAGGCTATTACCACCTGCTCCTTATAAAGCAACTTTGCAACAACCTCAAATTTTTAACAAAAAAATGTAAATTTGTGAACTATTCTTCGTTTCAAAATATGCCCCATGCAAAGAAACTATCTATTCTTACTAACCCTCCTTGGCTGTGCAAGTGCTAAAAAGATCCCACCATACGTTCAAAAAAAAGCTCCCCCTCCTCCTTTTGACCGTGTGGAAGACCTAAATACTTTAAAAATAAAAACCCCTTCCCTCAAAAAACGAAAAACAGCGAAAATAAAGCTTGCCAACGGCTTACAAGTACTTCTTATCTCCGACCCCAAAGCAGGAAAATCAGCCGCTAGCCTTTCTATGAAAGTAGGTTCTTGGGACGATCCCGACAAATACCCAGGCATGGCGCACTTTTGCGAACACCTGCTCTTTATGGGTACAAAAACGTATCCAAAGGAATATGAGTTTAAAGAAAAAGTGTATGACAGTCATGGCATTTACAATGCAACTACCTATAGCAGAAATACCACCTATACCTTTACAACCAACGCCTCTTCCTTTCCCGACCTCTTGGAGCGTTTTGCCTGCTTTTTTAAAGAACCTCTCTTCGCGCAAAGCAGTGTGGAAAGAGAACTGCATGCCATCGATCAAGAAAACGATCTCTACAAAAAAAACGCCCAGGTAAGGATGGCGATGGTATTCAAAGAAATGTGCGATCCAGCCCACCCTCATATAAAATTTGTCGTAGGCAATGCCAAAACCCTAAGAAAAATCCCACTAGAAGAACTCAGAAAATGGTTCTCTGCAAAATATAGTGCAGATAAAGCCTGTCTCGTACTCTATGGGAAACACGCTATCGAGGAGCTGACTACCCTCGCTGTGCGCCATTTCTCAGGCATGCCAAACCACTCGACCCCTTCCACCTCCTACCCAGCTATGATTAGCTCCGATCAACAAAGAGGGCATATCACCTATGTCAAACCAATCACCACCCGAAAGAGCCTAACACTTCTTTGGGAGCTACCCGAAGCATATGATCGAGGAAAAAACAACCATGTACCTCACTTAGTCGCTGAAGCAATCAATCATAAAGGAGAAAATAGCTTGTTCACTCAATTGAATCTAAAAAATCTCGCAGGAGAAGTCTCTGCAGGCATCTTATACGCCGAAGAACGTGCCTTCTTCGGCATAGAGGTCTCATTTGGTACAGATGCCACCGTCTTGGATATTGACACCATCGTCCAGCTCTGCCTGCAAAACATAGCACTCATCAAAGCAGAAGGAATCCCACCATACCTCTTTGAAGAAAGACAAAAAATGGCCAAGATCACCTACGAATACCAATCTCTTCCCAACCCTTTCGCCTTTGTGAAAAGATGTTCCCAAGGTTTGCACTACGAACCACTGGCAACGTATCCCCTGAAAAGTACCCTTTATACTCCTTTTAATGCAGAAGAAGTAAAAACATTTGCCCGCCTACTCACCGTAGAAGATGCTATCTTGACAGTCGCTGCCCCATGCAAATTAACAGGTGTCCAATTTGAGAAAAAAGAAAAGTGGTACCAAGTGCCCTATACCGTCAAAAAAGTGAGCGAAGAACAGCTCAAAGCTTGGAAAAACCTCCCTAAAAATCCTAATATAGGCTTCCCCAGCCCCAACCCCTTCATCCCGAAAGACATTTCGCTCGTCAGCATACCACAAGAAAATCCCCCTTCCCCCAAACCCTTATTACTAGAAAAAGGAGAAAAAGGAACCGTCTACTACTACCAAGACGATCGTTATGGCTCCCCCATGATAATGAGTAAGTTTACATTCAAATCCCCTCTTATAGATGGAAGTCCCCAGCAAAGCGTACTGTTGACACTCTTTGTTACATGGGCCAATAAAATAATTTCTTTTATCCCTTTTCAAAAAGCAGGATGCTCGGTTCAACTATATGAAGGAAACCTTGCCTTGAGCCTTGTAGTGCATGGTTATAGAGGGCACATAAACGCAGTGTGTAGCATACTTCCTATGGTATCCACTTGGTTCCCCCCTGAAGGGAAGCAAGAATTCAATAACCGTGTGGCAGGCCTAAAGAGTTACTTAGCAAACCAGCGCAAGAAAAACCCTATTTGTCAAGCTAAAGACTTATATAAGGAGACCTTATGGAGTGATGCTGTTAATAGCGAGCAACTTTTACAAGCCCTTGAAGAAGTCACCTATGAACAGTTGCAAGCCTTTGCTCAAAAAGTGTTTGAAACTGCCTATGTAAAAGGTTTCATCGGTGGCAACCTAACCGAAAAAGAAGCGCAAGAGATCTGGGGTATGATCAAAAATACCATCCAACAACCTTATCCCCCCAGCCAGCATCCTAAAAACTACCTCCTCTCCATCCCCGACAAGAAAGGCCCTTATAAAGTCATACAAAAGACAAATACGACAGGACATGCCCTTCTTCTCGTCTTAGCCACAGAAGAAGACACCCTTGAAAAACAAGCCATGATCAATATCTTACAGCAAGCGATGCCCAGCCTCTATTTTGACACTGTGCGTACCGAACAGCAGATAGCCTATATCGTCTGCAGCGGTCGCCTTGTAGGAGGTAAACGAGGCCTTTACTACTTTCAAATGCAGTCCAGCACCCACCTTCCTCGCGACCAACGCATGCGTACAGACCTCTTTTTAGAAAACTTCCTCAAACACTTCTCCAACTCATTTTCTGAGGAACGTTTTCAAGAAATAAGAAGACAACTCATCACCTCCTTCAAAAAAGAACCTAGTGACATCAGGCAAATGTGCAACAATCTCAGCTATCTCTCCTTTTGCAAAGAAGGAGACTTTAAAAGAGAAGAAAAACAGATCGAAGCTTTGCAGAAGATCACCTACGCACAGATCAAGGAATATGCCACCCATATTTTTTCTAGAGACAACAAACGTCGGTTCGCTTTCTTAATCGTCGGTAAAAGCCCAAAAGACAAACGCTTTGTCTACAAGACCGTTGATAAAGGCTACCTAAAGAGGTTGAAAAAAAGAAAAAATCGCCATTCCAACGAAAACACACAAGGATAAAAAACAAGCCATCACAGTAGGAAATCTGTGTGCTCTACATACAATCCATTAACTTTGTACCAAACCATCCTGCAACCATGAAAAAATTCGTAACTCGTCATTAGTAACTAACAAAACGATGCTGCCCAATGGGATAGATAACTTCCACGATCTTATCACCCACCGTAAGTCAGAAGGTAGTGCCTATCTCTTTGTATATAAAACTTTTTTTATCAAGGAATTTCTTGATGCAGGAGATAAAATCACGCTCATCACCCGCCCAAGACGTTTTGGAAAAACCTTGGCGCTATCCATGTTGCAACACTTTCTGGCTTCCGAAATCAATGGCAAGTAGACAAAAGGGCTCTTTGATGGACTCAACATAAGTCAGTACCCTGAAACCATGAAGAAACAAGGGCAATATCGTGTGATTTGTTTGACGCTAAAAAGAGTCAAAGGAGGTAATTTTGAAAAAGCCTTTGAAGAAATAAAAGAAGAAATCACAAAACTATTTGAAACACATGACTTTCTACTTAAAAGTGATAAAATTTCAGAGGATCAGAAAGATAGATACAATCTCTATATAAGACAAAAAGCCACAGAATCGCAGTATGAAAGCTCATTAGCATTTCTTAGTAGGCTACTTTACCAACACACAGGCCAAAAAGTATACATCCTTTTAGATGAATATGATACACCTATCAACAATGCCTATGTAAAAGGTTATTACGAACGTTGTCGAGATTTTTTTTCCTCTATGTTCGGTGAAACATTCAAAGGAAATAAAGCCTTGGAACGTGGATTGATCACAGGCATTTTAAAAATTGCCAAAGCCAGTCTCTCAGAGCTTAGTAACTTATTCGTATATACCATGCTAGACGATGCACAGTACTCCCATTATTTTGGCTTTACGGAGAACAAAACAGATGATCTACTTGATCGAGCAGGGCTTCCTCAAAAAGCACATGAGCTCAAGGAGATGTATAACCGCTAGAACTTAGAAGGTTATACCCTTTACAACCCCTTTTCCATGGTTGCTTTTATCAGTTCAACTCCTTTTGATAGGAGAAAAACGGATGGAAGATGCCTTAAAACCGTACTGGATCAACACAGGAGGTACGCATCTGATTGGCTATTTGATTGAAAATAATTTAACCAAACTACAAAAAGGGGTCATATCATTGCTTGACCATAAGCCTATCCAAACATCTATTAATTAAAACATTACTTTTGATCCTCAACTTACCTATAATACCATTTCTTTTTGGAGTGTATTGCTTCTATCAGGTTATGTAAAAAGCACCACAAGAGAAAAAGATGAGTATGGAGATACTATTCATACCCTATCCTTTCCTAATGAAGAGATCAGGCTAAGTATGCGAGAACTTTTACTACGTCTTACTTTGGGAAGGGAAGACAGTCAAGAAGTACCCATAGCGATGAAATCACTTGCGCAAGGGAACGTAGCACCCTTTACCCGCTTCGTGAAAGAGTACTTGATCACCACCATAAGCTACTTTGACTTTCATAAAGAAGAAAAAGAGAAATCCTACCACCTGCTTATTTTAGGGATGGTGGCCTACTTTGCGAACACCCATCACGCCCGTTCCAACAGAGAGAGCGGTACAGGTCGATACGACATTAGCTTAGAACCCAAAAAGAAACAAAGAAAGGGGATCATTATGGAGCTCAAAGTCGCCGATGAGGGCGAAGATCTTAAAAAAGTGGTCCAAAAAGCTTTCGAGCAAATCCAAACCAGACAATACAAAAAGGAGATGCAAGCGCGTGGAATCAAGGATTTCGTCATCATCGGCATCGCCTTTAGGGGCAAGGATATGGAGGCCATGACGAATTAACCTAGGTACGTGAATTTGACTTATAAAAGGTTCGGGTTCTTTTCTGTGCAAGGCACCCTATCTGTTCATTAATTTTTAGAGAGGCTATTTTTTGAAAGAGAGACAAAATTTCGCGATACTACTAAAAAAAGGCACTTCTCATGAGTTATCCTCTACGAAAAATCGGTAGTAATGCATCATACCGTTTGTAGTTAATGACTGTTGTGACATTAGCCCTACGTGTGATTTTTCAAAGTAGAACAACATACCGCTGCATTTTTCGGCCACAAAACATCCGTGCACGAGTCCGCTTTCTTTGAATCTCGAAACAAAAAGGCTCAACGAAGAGGTCTTTTCACCTAACCGCTTTAAGTGGGCCTTTGCTAAATTTCTTAGTAGTGGATAATCTTTAAGTGGCTTGGAGTCTTCAATAAATTGAGATTGTTCCCCAAAATGGGTAAGAAAATAGTCCATAATCTTATCTAACTTTTTTTCTTCCTTTAACTTTCGCTCTAATACCTTGCTATGCTCTTTATAGGTCATCATGGTAGTCTTTGGTTTAAAAAATTTACGTGAGCAAATAAAAAACTTATGCTGTTTTCCCCTTTGTCACAAGGCCAAACATATCTAACTCCAAAAAAACTCCAGACACATTATACTATTGACAAAGAGAACCACATCCCTCTGTGAGTGCCACTTTCAAAATAGATTGTTTACCTTTAGGGCACAGTCATACCCTATTGTATGATTGTAAATCCACTTAACTTTAAACAATTCGATCATGAATGGCGTAAATGTACAAATTCTAATAGGCAATTTAGGGAAAGCAGCTGATATCCGATATATGGAAGGTAACAGAGGCAAGGCGAGCTTTGGGGTAGCAACCAACAAGAGCTACACAAACAGGGAAGGGCAACAGATAACCAACACTTCGTGGCACAATGTCGTAGTGTGGGATCCAAGCTTGGTAGACGTAGCACAAAAGTACTGCACCAAGGGCAGACAGGTCATCGTAGAGGGTGAGAGCACCACGCGCTCCTATGAAGATCGCGAAGGAAATACGCAATATGTCAGAGAAGTGAAGGCAACCAAGCTTTTGCCTATCGACCAGATTGCACAAGAGGGGAAAGGACTCCATGGCAACTTTATCGCAGGCACGCTTGTCGAAAAGCCACAACTCCAACGCAACGATGCGGGAGAATCTACCTGTCAGCTTCTTTTTAAACAAGAAAAGGGGCACTTCCCCGTAGAACTTACAGGGCGTCAGGCTGAGGTGGCTACCCAGTATTTGGATGCCAACAGTGTGGCGTATGTCAAGTATGAAATCGTTAGCACTGAACCCTTCAAAGCACAAGGAACCAACCTTGTACTCCTTGGACAACCTTCTTCTGCTAGAGGAGAAACGAAGCCAAACACATCACAAGCTGGCACGCAAGCAGAACCTCGCGGTAATACAATCGAACCTCAAGGTGATAGCAGCAATGACCTTGATGACTTGCCTTTCTAGTTAAAAATAGACGACGTGCTCCTTGTGTTTTATCCTAACTTTTAACTTAAGGAGCATAACTGTCTTTTAAAGAGAACTGATAGCCTTCCACTAATAAATTTGTGGGCTCCCCAATCCACTTATGCCTCTCCATAGCTCCAAAAATAGCTATAACCTCGGATAAGCTTAGGTACAAGGTCTCTCTTATAGCATGATAGAAAGCTTACTGCATAAAAATTACATAGAAAAGGCAGTAACCAAATTAAACTCTGGAACGAAGCTGTCGAAAAGTGGAGTTCTCTCTTTTTTTGATAGATTCGTAGAGACAAGATAAGACGCAGGAAGCTTTCGGGTGACTTTTCCACTATGGACGAAGCTTCAAAAAAGAAAGTGGCATCTGTCACACTGGAAGCCTTAATGCTTTAGTTTAGGTAATTCACTATATATAATTTCGCAAACTCTCTTGTTTTGGTAAAAAGCGAGCCAACAAACAAGAAGAACACAAATAACAAGTCTGTAGGGTCGTTTTTCTCACTCCTTTTTTTGATCATTCTGAAGAACTGTTTTGATTATCGGCTCGATTGCCTACCTTTGTCTTGTTGTTTTTTTGTTTCCTTCCAGTTGCGCTTAACAATACTTTAAACACTACCTCACCTCCATGTCTCATCGTATCAAGACTTTTTTAGACCATACAGCCTACTACTTCAACGGTCCCCTTTTCATCACACTGCTACTGGGGACAGGTCTTTTTTTCACCATATACCTTCGTTTTCCACAGTTTCGTTACTTTAGACGCGCCTTTAGGATGATACTAGGCAAAGAACCGTCCACAAGTCAGGAAGGAGATACCTCCATTGTGCAAGCCATTGCTACTTCGCTGGCTAGCAGTATTGGCGCTGGATGTATTTCAGGCGTTTGCCTTGCCATCCACATTGGAGGCCCTGCCGCGGTCTTCTGGATGTGGGTTAACACCTTTTTGGGGATGGCTACGCGCATGGCCGAAGTAGCTGCCAGTCACCGTTACCGCGAAAAGAGTGAAGACGGCACCATGGTAGGAGGGCCGATGTATTTTATGAAAAACAGCTTAGGTATGCCTTGGTTGGGGAAGATATTTGCTTTTGGAGCCCTTTTTACCACTTTATTGGCAGGCACCCTTCCGCAGGTCAACAGCATGACGAAGATGTTGGAGCCGTGGAACATCAACAAGACAGTCGCCGGGGTCATCATCATGCTTTTGGTGGCTGTTGTTGTATTGGGAGGTATCCAACGCATTGGACAAGTCACCGAGCGACTTGTCCCATTCATGACGTTGGTTTACTTTGGTTTGGTGATCTTCATCCTCTCTTTTCAGTACGATCAGTTGCTATCCTCCTTATCAGCCATGTTTTTGCATCCTTTTCGCACAGCGCCTATGATAGGAGGCTTTTTAGGAGCAAGTCTTCAAACGATCGTCCAGCAAGGCATCAACTGGGGATTTTTTACAAATGATGCAGGTAGTGGATCTGTAGCGATCATCCACTCCTCTTCAAAAGAGCAGTACAGCGGCAAAGAGGGCATTATGTCGATGGTTGAGCCTTTCCTTAGCAACTGTGTATGTACGTTGACTGCTTTGGTCATCGTGAGCACTGGGAGCTATCAAGACAAAGTAGAGACCACCTTTGACCGCATCGATATCATCGTTTTGCAAGGCAACTACCGTGCTCATCCAAAACGACTCCATGCCTATGTCAGTGATCAAGAGAAAATACCTTCCTTTCAAGGTAAGCTAGATGTAAGAGAGGGTAAAATACAAAATTCAGAGGTCACCATCTTGCACGACGCTTGTCTTGCTGAAGAGATTACCCTCTTTACCCAAGGTCAGCACCTTTTCAATGGTACTCTTGTGATAGAAGGTGGTAAGATACGAGCGCCTCAGCACTTACATATTCGTGGGAAGTCAACCCTTAGTCATGCAAAACTAGGACGCTATACCTTTGGTGGAGCAGGTAACAATCCTTTGGGGTGGTTGACCAAGCTTTTGATGGTCTTATGCTTTTTACTTTTTGCCTTCTCTACTATTGTTTCTTATAGCTACTTCGGCGATCGGGCGTTGATCTACCTAGGAGGAGGACGTTATCTTGTTATCTATCGTCTTCTTTTCGTGCTGTTCGTCTTCATTGGGGCCGTAGTAGAAGCCACCATTGCATGGAAATCAGCTGTCCTCTCGTGCGCCATGATGTCCCTACCTAACCTCATAAGCCTCTTGCTTCGACCTAGTGACATCAAAGAAACGATCGAAACCCAAGCGGGACCGAAGGGTAAGTACAAAAATTAGTCATTACAAGATTCTCACCCAGTAAGTGGAGAGATCTCTTCTCGGATCTTCTGTTGTACTTCTTGATAGAAAAAAATGCTTGGAATATCATTCGATGAAAATAATAATTTCTTATTACCCTTGCACTTGAACCCAGCTTCTACACTTTGAGTAGTACCTTCGCTAGATCGCCACGTAATCGTTTCTTGTATTTGATATTCCATATCTCCCCAGGGAATGAAGTCCTTATTATCCGTTCTATGATCTGTGATACCCTTCCCATCCATGATACATATAGGCACCTTGTTGATATATAATAGATTTGTCTGCCAATAGATGAGGTAGCCTATGACTGACAAGAAGATAGCCGTAGCTATCAGGACTTCTTTCATCTTTTTCAAGGGACTTTTATTGTAAACCTTTATCTTTTCTTCTTTTGTATCGAAATCGCCAAGCTCGTCCAACGGCGTATCATACACTATACGCCACTTGCCTCCTTTAGTGGTACGGAGGTGTGCTTGGTGGTATGCTTCGATAAGCGCTCCTAATTTCGCTACTGCTTCACTGGAAGAAGTGCCATCGATCCCTCTCTGAATAGATACTTTCTCACCAGACAATAAGTGAACAGTGACACCCCATTCGTTCAAAAGAGAAAAATATTTTATTCCCTTTATTTCCTTCCACGATATGTTGTCTATCCCCAAGGCAGAAGGGTGCCTGGTTGATGGCAAGAATATACCATCCCGATCTAAAATGAAATTTATTTTTTTTGAATCAAAATAAGCATATACTACATAACCTATGAGTAGACAGGCCAACAGCGAAGAGATTATCAACAGACTCAAATCACCTTGCTCATAAAACACCAACTTTGCCCCCTCACCTTCTTCAATCCATTCGGGCGACACCTGCATACCGTCTGCCGTCTTTTTCAATTTAGCGAAACCAGCAAAAGGAGGGAGCTTACCAGGCGTATTACGGGGAGAATTGTAGAGCCTGTTAGTCTCGTGAGGCGTATTGTTCCAACGGTTCAAGTGATCAATAACATCTTTATAATCAGGGGTATCTTTATAATCATTGAAGAGATAATTATAATTATAGGGATCATCAGCTCCTTTGACGCTTGAAAAACTCAATACTAGAAGTGTTGTATATAGTAGCTTTGTGTTAAAAGGCATGGCGTAGGTTGTGTATTTTTTTTGCAAATTTATATATAATAATATCTAATTCCTAATGATTTTACATTTTTTCTTTTAAAAACTATCGGTTTTGGCGTATGTAGCGCTTGTGTAGTTACAGGGTTTTGCCTAGATTAGCATGTCACAAAACAAGAAAATTTGCTTGATAAAAAAGCCGCTTAAGAAAATAGCCATACCTAGTAGTACCATTGAGATCTCATAGATCGAATAAGGTGGGCAATACAATAGGTCCAACATAAATTATAAATTGTGCGTATTAAACAACGACAAAACAGTGAACCCAAGTACCCGGACAAATGAGTGGAAGGGGAAGATTTAACCGTGGAGCAGGGAGCTCTGGAAGAGGAAATGGACAAAACTCGGGGCATGGGTATAGGAGAAATAACCATGGAAACTCGAACAGCAACAGTAAAAACAACAACAAAGATGAAATGAAGTTCGTACCACACTACGTGGGAAAGGTCCAAACAAAGACATACGATACGGTGAGAGACCACATACTACAGCAGATACAGAAGACTTTCAAGTTTGGAGGTGATATCGCAGCAGCATTAAAAAAGGATGAACCAAACTATATGACAACGAACTACAACAAGCCAACTAGGCAAACAGTAAGCACATCAACATTACCCACAACTAAGGATGAGAATATGCAATTCACGATGAAAAT